>JAICVH010000740.1 GCA_025935435.1 Burkholderiales bacterium | reverse complement strand
TCGCCGCCACGACGGGCAGCACCTCGCACCGCAACTACACGGTCACCGGAGACGCTGTGAACCTCGCCGCGCGCCTCACCGACCTCGCGAGGCCGGGTGAGACGGTCATCTCCGGGGACATGGAACGCGCGAGCGCGTCATTCGCCGAGACTGAGTCGCTCGGCGAGCTTGCCATACGCGGCCTGTCGAATGCGGTGCGCGCGGCGAAGCTCGTCGCGCTGCGACCGATGACTTCCAACGCGCAGGCGTTGCTGGGTCGCGACGGCGAACGGCAGCGATTCGCGAGGATCGTCGATCGAGCGATCGCCGAGCGGCGCGGTGCCGTGGCGCTCGTGTGCGCCGACCCCGGCATGGGCAAGTCACGGCTCGCGGAGACGCTGATGGCCGATGCTCTGCGCAAGGGCGCGCGATGTCACTCGGCGGCAGTTCTGGATTTCGGGGTTGCACGCGGGCACGACGCAATCGAGACGCTCGCGTGCAGTCTGCTCGACGTGCCGCACGAAGATGCGGCGCAGGCGCGTCAGCCTGCGCTCGAACGCGCGATCTCCGCCGGCAGGGCCGACGCTGGTGACGCGCCGTATCTCGCGGATCTGCTGCTGTTGCCTCAGGCGGGTAACAGCCTGTACGACGCGATGGACAACGAGGCGCGTCGGGGCGGGAAACTGCGCGCGTTCATCGACGTCGTCGAGCGGGCGGCGCGTTCGAACGTCACGGTCATGCTTGTCGAAGACGTGCACTGGGCTTCGGAATGGGTCGTTGGCGGTTTGCGCGCGATCGCGACGATGGCGGAACGTCTGCCGATCGTTCTGATCGTGACGACGCGTCGTGACGGCGATCCCATCAGTGGACATTGGCCCGCTGCACTGATCGAGCGCTTCGACCTGCCGCCGCTCGCCCGCGAGGACGCGCTGGCCCTCGCCCGCACGCATCTCGCGGGATCGCCCGATCTCGCCGCGCGCTGTGTCGATCGCGCGCAGGGCAACCCGCTCTTCCTGATGCAGTTATTGCGTAGCGATACCGACGACAGCGCCGTGCCGGCGACGATTCAAAGCGTGGTGCTCGCGCGTCTCGATCGCCTGCTGCCCGCCGACAAGGTCGCGATGCAGGCGGCTGCAGTCATCGGGCAGCGGTTTCCGCTCGCGTTGCTGCGCGAGCTCGTCGATGACGCGCGTTACATGCCCGCGGCGCCGATTGCGCGGGATCTGCTGCGCAGCGACGACCGCGACCCAGGCGTGCTGATGTTCACGCATGCATTGATTCGCGATGGCGCCTATGCGTCGCTATTGCATGCATCGCGTCGCGCGCTGCACGAAAAGGCGGCAGGCTGGTATTCAACGCGCGACCCGACGCTCCATGCGGAGCATCTCGATCGCGCCGAGAATCCACGTGCTGCCGAAGCGTATCTCGCAGCGGCACGCGCGGAGGCGTCCGCCAGGCGGCCCGAGGCAGCGCTCGCGCTCATCCAGCGCGGCCGACAGCTCGAGGCGGCAGCGCCGATACGTTTCGAGTTAGCCGCGCTCGCAGGCGACCTCCATGCCGAACTCGATCAGGGACATGCGTCCATCGCAGCCTTCGAGCAGGCGCTCGCCGACGCAACCGGCGATCGGGACCGCGCGCGCGCCTGGATCGGAATCGCGT
>JAICVH010000755.1 GCA_025935435.1 Burkholderiales bacterium | reverse complement strand
GCCGTGCTGTGGTTCACGTTCGCCTACGTGCCGATCGCGCACATGGTGTGGTTCTGGCCGGGGCCCGATGCGTACACGAGCGCGAGCGTCGTGGACGCGCTGAATGCGAAGGCCGGCTGGATCTGGCAGATGGGTGCGCTCGATTTCGCGGGCGGCACCGTCGTGCATATCAATGCGGGTGTCGCCGGACTCGTTGGTGCGATCGTCATCGGCAGGCGCGTCGGCTACGGTCGCGAGTCGATGGCGCCGCACAACCTCCCGATGACGATGATCGGCGCATCGCTACTGTGGGCCGGCTGGTTCGGATTCAACGCCGGCTCGGCGCTGGAAGCGAACAACTCAGCCGCGCTCGCATTCATCAACACATTTCTCGCGACCGCGTGTGCCGTGCTGTCATGGACATTCGGGGAATGGGTGCTCAAGAGCAAACCATCGATGCTCGGTGCGGCATCGGGTGCAGTCGCGGGACTCGTCGCGATCACGCCCGCTGCGGGCAACGTCGGCATTCCCGGCGCGTTCGTGATCGGTACTGCAGCGGGCTTCGTGTGCCTGTGGGGTGTCAACGGCTTGAAGCGCATCATCGGGGCGGACGACACGCTCGACGTGTTCGGCGTGCACGCGGTCGGCGGCATCCTGGGCGCGCTGCTCACGGGCATCTTCGTGTCGCCGGCCCTCGGCGGCCCGAGCGTCGTGTCGGACTGGGTGACGGGCAAGACCGAATTCCCCGGTTACCTGACGCAGCTGTGGATCCAGGCGAAGGCGGTCGGCATCACGATCCTGTGGTCTGCCGTCGTGGCGTTCGTCAGCTACAAGATCGTCGACCTGGTCATCGGGCTACGCGTGCCGGAGGACGAGGAACGCGAAGGTCTGGACATCACGTCGCACGGCGAATCGGCGTACCGGATGTAGGCTCGGTTCGGAGGAACCCGTCGCGCGCGCTGATTGCGACTTGCCGCGAACGCGACCTGGTCCTCCGACCCCGATGTCACTTTCGCGACTTGCGTTTCGCGCGCGGATGCGCGGCGTCGTAGACCTTGGCAAGCGCCTGGAAGTCGAGATGCGTGTACACCTGCGTGCTCGCGATCGACGCATGGCCAAGCATCTCCTGCACGGCGCGCAGGTCGCCTGACGATTGCAGCACATGCGATGCGAACGAATGGCGCAGCATGTGCGGATGAACGTGTCGCGACAGCCCTTGCCGGATCGCCCACTCGCCAAGACGCTGCTGGATCGCGCGCGCTGACAGGCGGCGGCCGGTCCGCGCCGTGAACAATGCCGTTTCGTCGGCGCGGGTGTGCGCAGTCCGCACGGCGAGCCAGCGCGACACCGCCGCGCGCGCCGCCGCCCCCACCGGAACGATTCGCTCCTTGCTGCCCTTGCCGAACACGCGCACCTCGCCGGTCGCAAGATCGCATCCGCTGACATCGAGCTGTGCGAGTTCGGACAGCCGCAAGCCCGACGAATACGCGAGTTCGAACAGCGCGCGATCGCGCAACGTCAGCGGGTCGTCGCCGTCGATCGTGACGAGACGCGCCGCTTCGTCGGGCGACAGCGCAGCGGGCAATCGTCGTGGCGACTTCGG
>JAICVH010000694.1 GCA_025935435.1 Burkholderiales bacterium | reverse complement strand
CAGCTGTTGTATGGCAAGAACATCGGCCAGACCAATTACGCGCGCTTCGATCTCGCCGCGTACGACAATCTGTATCGGCAATCGCGGATGCTGCCCGACGGCGCCGAACGCAATCGCCTGTACAGAAAGATGTCCGAGCTGGTGGCGGCATACAACCCGTGGGCACTGCACGTTTATCCGATGGAGAACACGCTGCTGCAGCCGTGGATCCGCGGCTACAAGAAGCACGCGTACTGGGAACATCCGTGGCTCTACATCGGCGTCGATACGGCGCAGCTCGCCGCGCGCTAAGCGAATCGTCGGTGCACAGTCGGGCGGTGCCCGGGGCAGCCCGAAGGGGTCGAGGGCGTCGCATAGATGACACAAGTGTTCTATCCGGTCGTCCGCTGCCGATCGTTTGCGTTGCGACCGTCGATGGCGCCGCGTAAAATGTATCCCATCGATCACGCATCGCGTCGCATGCTTACGCCACCATGAAGCCATCGTTCACCACCTTCGCGAATCCGAACCGCGTCCGTGCGTCCATGCGCGCCTGGACGGGCATTTCGGTGTTGCGTCGTGTGGACGAGCGCGGCATCGCTGGCGCACTCGACTCGATCCTGCAGTAGCTCCCGTGCGGATGTCCGCCGGGAACGGCGGACTCCGACAAACCGGGAAACTCCCTCCGTTTTTCGAAGGCCCGCCGAACGTAGCGGTTGCCGCGTCGCGCCATTCGACGCGGCCGATGGGAACGTTGCGCTGCTGACTGCGGCGCGAGCGGCGAATGCCGCGAGGGGCTTCGATGAACACGTACGAACGCGTCGCACAGCGCATTCGCCGCAGACTCGGCGGACTGTGGCGGCTGCGCGACTTCCGCAGGCTATGGCTGTCGCTGACGATCACATCGTTCGGCGCGCAGATCACGAACCTCGCGCTGCCGTTGACGGCCGCTCTGCTGCTGCACGCGACCCCGCTGCAGATGGGGATTCTGGTGGCGCTCGAAACGCTGCCGTTCGCGCTCGTCTCGCTGCACGCAGGCGTGCTGCTCGATCGTGTGCGCAAATTGCCGATCATCATCACGTCCGACGTGAGTCGTGGTCTTGCGCTGCTGCTGATACCGCTTTGTGCGTGGCGTGGCGTGCTGTCGATCGAAGTGCTGTACGCGGTCGGTTTCTTCTGCGGCGTGCAGAACGTCGTCGGCGGCGCGGCGTACCAGGTGCTGATCGCGCAGATGGCCGGCCGTGAGCGGCTGGTCGAAGCGAACGCGAAGATCACGCTCGGCGAAACGTCGTCGGCGCTGATCGGCCCCGGGGTCGCCGGTGCGCTGATCCATATGCTGACCGCACCGTTTGCGATCGTCGTCGATGCGCTGTCGTTCCTCGGCTCGGCGTTGATGTTGCGTCGCTTGCAGGTTCCGAACGACGTCGCAGTCGCCGCGTCGCGGCGTTCGGTCGGCGCGGAGATACGTGAAGGTCTCGCGCTCGTCTGGAACAATCCGACGCTCCGTTCGCTGGCGCTGGTCGCCGCCGCGTGGCAGATCCTGCATCACATGCAGATCGCCGTGCTGATCCTGTTCGCGACGCGCGAACTCGGGCTCTCGGCGGGCGCGCTCGGCCTCGCATACATGGCCGGTGGCGTCGGCTGCGTCATCGCAGCGTCAGCCGCGGAACGCCTCGCTCGACGCTTCGGCGTTGGCCCAATGATCGTCTACGGGCTGCTGCTGACGGCGTTCGGGTGGCAGGCGTTCGGCCTGATTCGCGGTTCCCCCGCCTTTGCGACGATCGCGCTCGGCGTCGGCATGCTGCTGTTCGACTTCGGCGCCGTGCTGTGGGGT
>JAICVH010000501.1 GCA_025935435.1 Burkholderiales bacterium | reverse complement strand
GCGGGTGAGCGACAGGTGCGGCTCAAGCCATTGCGCGAGCCGCTCGGTCGCGCCGCGGTGCGCCGCGATGAACGACTGCGCATTGCTAACGAGTTGTCGCCGGGCAACGTCGTCCACCAGCAACCGCGCGGCCGCGGCGAACATGTCGTCGGCGTCGCGGACGCGTAGCGCCGCGCCGGCCGCGACCGCATCGGCGCTCGCCTGGGCGAAATTGAACGTATGCGGTCCGATCAGCGTGGCAACGCCAGCGGCGATCGGCTCCATCAGGTTCTGGCCGCCGAGCGGCAACAGGCTTCCGGCGACGAACGCGACGTCGGCGGCGACGTAGTACGCGAGCAGTTCGCCGAGCGAATCGCCGAGCACGATGCGGCAATGCGCCGGTATCGGTGCATTCGACGAGCGGCGAACGAACGGCAGTCGACGTTCCGTCAGCAGCGCCGCGACGGCATCGAAGCGTTGCGGATGTCGCGGAACGATGACGATCAGCGTCGTCGCCGGCAGGGTGCCTGCACGCGCGAGGGCATCGAGCATCAACGCTTCCTCGCCTTCGCGCGTGGACGCCAGCACCAGTACAGTCCGGTTGGTGTCGAAGCGCTCGCGCAGTGCTGCGGCGCGCACGCGCTGTTCCGAGGGGACGGTCACGTCGAACTTCAGGTTGCCCGTCACGGTGACGTCGCGAGCGCCGAGTTCCCGCAACCGATGTGCGTCGGCGTCCGACTGCGCAGCGACGCCCGCAAGTGCGCCAAACAGCGGACGGGACAGCGAGGCGATGCGCCGATAGCCTTCCGCCGACCGTTCGGAAAGCCGCGCATTGACGAGCAGCAGCGGGACGTTCTGCCGAACCGCCTCGGCGGTCAGGTTGGGCCACAGCTCTGTTTCAACGAGCAGTCCGGCGCGCGGACGAAACTGCGCGAAAAAACGTCGTACCGCGAACGGAAAATCGTACGGCAGCCATGCCTGCACGACGCGGTTGCCGAACAGCGTGCGGCCGGCTTCGCGGCCCGTCGCCGTCATGTGCGTGAGCAGGATCGACCGCTGCGGTGCATCGCGTAGCAGGCGCTCGATGAGCGGCGCGATCGCACGCGTCTCGCCGAGGGACACCGCATGCACCCACAGCACGTCGGTGCCCGCCGTGCGCGCGGCGCCGCGATACCGGCCGAAGCGCTCGCCTGGCAGCATTCGATAGATCGGCTCGCGGCGTCCTCGCCACCACAGCCGCAGGGGGAGGAGCGGCAGCGCTCCCCACCACAGCAACGTGTACAGGCGCCGCATCGGTTCAGCAGCGCGGCGCCGAACGCAGGTGTGCGCCTGCCGCCGCGAGTACATCGTCGGCTGACGGCGCAGCGCCGCGCCGGCCCAGGTCACTCGCGTGCGCGCCCGCGCACGCGACGCCGTGTCGCGCCGGATCGGTGACGTTGAAGATGGCGATGGTTGGCGTGCCGAGCGCCGCAGCGAGATGCGTGAATCCGGTGTCGACGCCGATCGCGAGCGATGCGCGGGCAAGGAGCGCAGCGACGTCGTGCAACGACAGCCACGCGGGAACGCTCGCGCCTTCGATGCCCTGGGCGAGACGCTCGCTCCGTGCGTGTTCCGATGCACTGCCCCACGGCAGCACGCTCGCGAATCCGGCGCGGTGCGACGCTTCGAGCACGCGCCGCCAGTCCGCTTCCGGCCACAGCTTGTCGTCGCGACTCGTCGCATGCAGCGCGACGACGTACGGGCGATCGGGCAATGGCTTCGAAGCTTGTGGCACCCGCAGTGGCCAGCGCGGCGGCCCTTGCGGTGCATAGCCGAGCGCGGCGCCCGCGAGCCGACGTGTACGTTCGACGAAGTGCAGATCGCGCGACACGCGATGGTGAACGTCGTCCCCCAGTGTGGCGAGCGGTTCGCGAATGCTCGCGCGATCGAAGCCGTGCCGTGTGCCGCGCGCCATCCGGGCGATCAACGCACCTTTCACCTGTTCCTGCAGATCGAGGATGGCGCCGTAGCGCGTTGCGCGAAGCGATGTTCGGAACGCCGCGATCTCGTTCCATGTGCGCGGTGCGAACGGGGCCTTGCGCCAGCTTCGCAACGCGAACGGTACGATGCGACGGACGTCTGGACACAACTCGACCAGTGGCACGAAACCGCGCTCCGCGACCCAGTCGATCGCGGCACGCGGACGATGCCGTCGGATGTCGGACACCACGCAGAGCGCATACACGACATCGCCGAGCGACGACGGTCGCACGACGAGTACGTCGTCCGAGGTTATCGACGCGCTCGTCATGCCGGGTGCGCGTTCGCCAACGCGCACCGCCGATCGGTCGACGATGAGGGAACGCGCGGCAAACCACGTAAAATCGCGCCGATTCGTTCGCATGGCGAGGATCGCAACGCCGCGACGCTCTGGCGTGCGGCGCATCGATGACGGATGACCGGGCCGCTTCCCGTTTCGCTGGTGGTGATCACGCGCGATGCCGCGGCCGATATCGCCGAATGCCTGCTGTCAGCGCAGTTCTGTGCGGAGGCGCTCGTCGTCGATTCAGGGAGCGGCGATCATACCGTAGAAACCGCGCGCCGCTGCGGCGCGCGGGTCGTGTCGCACGTGTTCGCCGGGTTCGGTCCGCAGAAGCAGTTTGCCGTGCAGCAGGCGCGCCATGACTGGGTGCTGTGTCTCGATGCCGACGAGCGGCTGTCGCAGCCGTTACGCGAGTCGATTCAGGCGCTGTTCGCGAACGGCGCACCGCCGCATGCGGCTTATGCGCTCGCGCGGCGCAATCGCTTTCTGGGTCGCTGGCTCGCCCACGGCGAGGGGTATCCGGACTGGATCACGCGGCTTTTCGATCG
>JAICVH010000219.1 GCA_025935435.1 Burkholderiales bacterium | reverse complement strand
GTGACGTCGCCGGCGCGATCCGTCGTTTCGAAGCGGGCGTGAACCGCTACCCGAACAAGATGCAGCTCGTGTACGACTATCCGGACGCGCTGCTGCAAGACGGTCGCAACGTCGAAGCGGCGCAGTTCATCGAGCGGCAGCTGGCGCGCTTTCCCGGTGATGGCCCGCTGCAACTGCTCGCCGCCCGCGCGTACGCCGCGCAGAACAGGCAGATGCTCGCGCATCGTCACCAGGGCGAGTATTACGCGTGGCAGGGCAACCTGAAGGGCGCGATCGACCAGTTCGAAATTGCGGCCAAGGCGAAAGACGGCGACTTCTACCAGGCGTCGGTCGTCGACACACGACTGCGTGCGTTGAAGCGCGAAGTAGCGGACCAGAAGAAGTCGGCGTTCGGCGGTCCCGGTTGACCGACGCCGTACCCAGCGGGCGCAGTCGCTGATCCCCGTCGAAATCGACGTCACGATCGAAGTTCCGCGCTGGAGCTTCGTGAAGCGCGGCTCGTCGGGACGTATCGACTTCATTTCGCCGCTGCCCTGCCCGTACAACTACGGTGCGGCGGATCGCTTCATCGGCCTCGAAGGCGACCTGCTCGACGCGTTGGTGCTCGGTCCACGGCGATCCTTCGGCAGCCGCTTCCGCACGCGCGCCTGGGGCGCGGTTACGTTCACCGATCGCGGCATGTCCGATGACAAGCTGATCTGCAGCGAGTGCGCGCCTTCCACGGAGCAACGCGATCGGGTGCTGCAGTTTTTCCGCGTCTACGCGCGCTGCAAGGGATTGCTCAATGCATGGCGCGGTCGTGCGGGTCGCAATGCATGCGACGGGTGGTGCGACGCGCAGGACGCAATCGCGCGCGCCACACCGCGCACGCCCGACTGGACGGGGCCGCGCGTCGGTTTCTGAAGCGACGTCACGCCGCGTCGCTGCCAGTTTTGACAGCTCTGACGGTGACAGCGGCAGCGTACATTGCCCGCGAAGCGCCGATCGAAGCGCGCCATCTCTGTGGGGAGAGCCGCCGTGAAAATCCTCGTCGTCGACGACCATCCGTTGATCCAGCAGGCGCTCGCCCAGGCGCTCCCGCAGCTGCATGGTCCGCTCGAGGTCCTTGCGGCGATCGATCGTGAGCAGACGCTGACGATCCTCGCGCGTCACCCCGATTGCGACCTGGTGCTGCTCGACATCACGCTGCCGGGCGCGCACGGGCTCGATCTGCTTGCGCAGTTGCGACGCGACTATCCGCGACTGCCGATCGTCGTGTTGTCGGCGACGCATGATCGGGCGACCGTCGGCTCCGCGATGGCGGCGGGTGCCCGCGGTTACATTGCGAAGACTTCGACGCCGGCGGAGCTGCTCGATGCCGTTCAGACGGTGCTCGACGGCGGCCGCAGCATTACCGCCGACATCGCGGCGGCAACGGCGAGAATCGGCGCGCTGCCAGGCGACGCGCTGGGCCTCACACATCGACAGGCGGATGTGCTGCGCCTGCTGATACAGGGCAAGCCCAACAAGCTGATCTGTCGCGACCTCCGCCTGTCCGAAGGCACGGTCAAGGTCCACGTCAGCGCCATTCTCAAGGCGCTCAACGTGCGTTCGCGCGCGCAGGCGATCGTCGAGCTGACGCGCCGCGGTGTCGTCATCGACGAAACGTTTTCGATCGATACGCGATGACGATCGTGTAAACGGGGCTCGACCCATGGCTGCGTCGGCCGCGGTTGCTCCTCCGCTCCTCGCGCGAGCGCGCGCCGACCAGGTGGCGACGCTGTACGCGCACGGGCACCTGACGACGCTGTCGATGGGCCTTGGCGCGTCCATCCTTTGCGCGGCAATGTGGACGCAGGTGCCGGGCCGCGTGATGCTCGTATGGATCACGCTGATCGCGCTGAACCAGGCGTGGCGAACCGGCTTGCTGCGGGCGTTTCGCCGCGTGCGGCCGGGCGCCGAGGCGGCGGTACGCTGGGGACATTACTGGGCGATCGGTTCGACCGTCGCCGGCGCGCTCTGGGGCCTGGCCGCGGTGCTGATGTTCCCCGACGGGCCGGCGTACCAGGCGCTGCTGATCGTTTGCCTGTTCGGCGCGGTGCTTGGCGGCCTCAATCTGACGGCCGTCTACAAACCATCGTTCTACGGTTTCGTATTGCCGGCACTGCTGCCGCTGATCCTGCGCGTCGCGATCGTCGGCGATCCGGTGCACGTTTTCATCGCGGGCGTGATGAGCGTCGTGCTCGCGTTCGTCGTGGGCTTCGGTCACCGGCTGAACGACGTGCTGACGCGTTCGCTCGTGATTCGCTACGAAAATATCGATCTGATCGGCGAACTCAAGGCGCGGACGCGAACCGCGTTGGAAGCACGGGCCGCCGCCGAAGCGGCCAACCGCGCGAAAAGCCAGCTTCTCGCCGCGGCCAGTCATGATTTGCGCCAGCCGTTGCACGCGCTCGGGCTCTACGTTGCCGCGCTGGCGGCGCGTGCGCGGGATGCGGAATGGCGCCCGCTGGTTGACCAGGTCGAGTCTGCGGCCAATGCGCTCGAGCTGCAGTTCGCGCAGTTGATCGATTTGTCGCGGCTCGACGCGGGTGTCCTCGTCCCCGAACGCACGGACGTCCCGCTCGCGCCGATGTTCGCGCGACTGCGTGCTGAATTCGCCGCACAGGCGGCCGCGCGCGGACTGTCGTTCGTGATCGTGCCGACGCGCGTTGCCGTGCGCAGTGACGCGTCGCTGCTCGAGCGCATCGTCGGCAACCTGATCTCCAACGCGATTCGCTACACGCAGCGCGGCGGCGTCGTCGTCGGTGTACGCCGACAAGGGTCCCGCATCGCCATCGACGTCGTCGACACCGGCGTGGGCATCGCTCCCGACGACCGCGAGCGCGTGTTCGACGAATTCTTTCAGGTGCGAAGCCCGGGTGCGACGATGCCGGCGCGGCGCGGCATGGGTCTCGGGCTGGCGATCGTTCGACGCTTCGCCGATCTGCTCGATCACCACATCGCGCTCGATTCGACGCTCGGCACCGGTTCGCGCTTTCGCGTGCTCGTGCCCCGCGCCGCAAGCCCTGCTTTCCGGGCGCATCGGGTGCGCGCGTCGCCGCCCTTCGTCGAGCGTATGCGGCCGCCCGCGTTCGAAGGCCGCGTCGTCGCCGTCGTCGATGACGATCCGTCGACGGTCGACGCAATGCGTACGCTGTTCGAAACCTGGGGTGCGTGCGTCGTCGGAGGCGACACGCCGGACGCGCTGCTTGCCGGGCTTGGCGTACTGGAACGCTATCCCGACCTCATCGTTGCCGATTTGCGGCTTGCCGACGAGCGGTCGGGCATCGATGCCGTGCGTAGGCTACGCGACGAACTGGGGATCGCGGTTCCGGCAGTCATCGTGTCGGGCGACACGGGGACCCGGGCCGATCGCGAAGCGCGCAGCGCTGGACTCGCGTTGTTGCCAAAGCCGGTGATCGGTTCGGCGCTGCGCGAAGCTGCCGGCAGACTCCTCGACGAGCACGATCACGCTATGCTCGAAAAGTAAGGGGCAGACTCTTGTCGAGTCGGCCCCTTGGCGACTCAGCCGCCGTGACGCTGGCGCATCTTTTCGCGGAACTGCTCCATCCGTGACAGCCGTTCCAGCAGGGCATTCTTCACGACCGTCTTTTGCTCCGGCGTGAACGTCCCATAAAGATTCAGCCACGCGGTCCGCACCTGGCGATGCGCGGCCGCACCGGCGTCACGTGCATTGTCCGCGGCCGCAGCGACCGCCGCCAGATCCGGCTCCGCCTTGGCCAGCTCGTTCTTCAACGTCTGGTGCACGGCCTGACGGTTCGTGCGCGCGTTGTCGCGCGCAGCCTTGCTCGCGGCAGCCGCGTTGTCCCACATCACCTGCTGCGACGTATTCAGGTTCAACTGCGACTTGAGGTGCGCGATCGCCATGACGACGTCGCCGCCGCCGTGTCCGCCGCGATGTCCGTGATGCGGTTGCGCGACTGCCGCGCCGTTCACGCCGATGACTGCAACCGCGGCCACGGCGGCCAGGCTTGATGCGATGCGTTTCATGATCGAATTCCTTGTCGTGAAGAGACGGCCTCCGCCATCGAATGATTTCAGCGAGCGGCTCGAACGTTGGTCCCGATTGTCGCGGCGCCGTTCATTCGGCGTACAAACTGATTTGCAACGGGAGGTTGCGCTCGTTGCACCGGCGATACAATTGGTTACAGACGCCTGCCGACGTTCCTGCGCGCGACCGCTCTAATTCGGCATGAACAAATCCACTGCGCCACGTATTCTCGTCGTCGACGACGACGTGCGGCTGCGCGACCTGCTGTCGCGTTACCTCACCGAGCAGGGTTTCCAGGTCTCCGCGTTGCCCGACGCTTCGCAACTCGACCGCAGGCTGCAGCGAGACCCGCCGCACCTGCTCGTCCTCGACCTGATGCTGCCCGGCGAAGACGGTCTCGCGATCTGCCGCCGGCTGCGCGGCGCCGGCGAGACGGTACCGATCATCATGCTTACGGCGAAGGGCGAAGATGTCGACCGCATCGTCGGACTCGAAATGGGCGCCGACGATTATCTGCCGAAGCCGTTCAACCCGCGCGAACTGGTCGCGCGCATCCATGCGGTGCTGCGGCGCCATGGCGAACGCCCGACGCCGGGCGCACCGACCACCGAAGGCCGTATTCCCTTCGGCGCGCACACGCTCGACCTTGCCGCGCGCACGCTCGAGCGCGACGGCGACGTGCAGACGCTCACAACGGGCGAGTTCTCGCTGATCAAGGTCTTCGTCCAGCATCCGCGCAAACCGCTCGCGCGAGAGAAATTGATGCTGCTCGCGCGTGGCCGCGATCACGAAGTGTTCGATCGCGCGATCGACGTGCAGGTGTCGCGGCTGCGCAAGCTCGTCGAACCGGATCCGGCTGCGCCGCGCTACATACAGACCGTCTGGGGATTTGGCTACGTCTATGTTCCCGAAGGCACGACCGGCGTGACGCCGAGCGCCGCCGATGCCGCATGACGTTCTGGCCGCACTCGCTCTTCGGGCGCCTGATCCTGCTGCTGGTCAGTGTCGTGGGCCTCGTCGCGTTGACGACGTTCATGCTGTTCAATCGCGATCGGGCCGCGCTGCTCGCGCATCAATTCAACGATACGAAGCTCGTGCAGATGAAGGC
>JAICVH010000770.1 GCA_025935435.1 Burkholderiales bacterium | reverse complement strand
CGAACGAATTTGCGTCACAAGCTCACGCGCGTACGCGTGTTCGAAGTGGGTCGCACGTTCAGCGACGACCACCGCGCGCAACCTTGACGTATTGGCGGCCTCGCGTTTGGCGCGAGCGAGCCCGAGCAATGGGGATTGCGCACGCGCGCAGTCGACTTGTTCGACGTCAAAAGCGATCTCGAAGCGCTCGCATCGCCGCTACACATGACGACGACTGCGCATCCGTGGCCTTGGCTGCACCCCGGCCGCAGCGCGATCGTGCACATCGATGGAGACACCGCAGGGTGGCTCGGTGAGCTTCATCCGCGGCTCGTCCGGCATTTCGAGTTGCCTGCGACCGCTGTCGCGTTCGAGCTCGACTGGGTCGCGCTGAAGGCGATTTCGATCCCCGCGGCCCAGCCGGTGCCGCGGTTGCCGTCCATCCGCCGCGATATCGCCATAATAGTTCCAGAAAACATAGAAGTGGGCGATATACTTCAGGCTCTACGTGAATCAGGGCCACCGTCGGTACAGACGATCGACGTGTTTGACATCTACCGGGGCGACGAACTGCCGAACGGTATGAAAAGCGTTGCGATTCTTGTGCTTATGCGTGATACTGAACGTACTTTGACCGACGCGGACGGCGAGCGGATCGTGGGAGACCTCCTCGCACTGCTGACCAGCCGCTTCGGCGCCACGTTGCGATCCCAGGGTTCCCGATGACGCTCACGAAAGCCGAACTGGCCGACCTCCTCTTCGAACAACTCGGCCTCAACAAGCGGGAAGCGAAGGACATGGTCGAACGCTTCTTCGAGGAGATCCGCACCGCACTCGAGGAAGGCCGCAGCGTCAAGCTGTCGGGCTTCGGCAATTTTCAGCTCCGCGAAAAACCGCAGCGCCCCGGCCGCAATCCGAAGACTGGCCAGGAGATCCCGATCACCGCGCGCCGCGTCGTTACCTTTCACGCAAGCCAGAAGTTGAAGGCCATGGTCGAAGCGGCGAACCATGCCCGAAGCCAGCCGAGCTAAGGCGCCGCTGCCGCCGATACCCGCCAAGCGTTATTTCACGATTGGCGAGGTGAGTGACCTGTGCGCGGTCAAGCCGCACGTGCTGCGCTACTGGGAACAGGAGTTCTCGCAACTCAAGCCCGTCAAACGTCGCGGAAACCGGCGCTACTATCAGCATCACGAAGTCCTGCTGATTCGCCGCATTCGCGACTTGCTCTACGAACAGGGATTCACGATCAACGGCGCCCGGCATCGCCTCGATTCCGAAGCGGCCGAACCGCGTGCGGCTGCGCGCGCGGTTGCTGCGCCGACCGCGCTATCGCCGATAAGCGCGCCGCGTCAGCATCTGGACGCCGCGGAAATTCGTCGCGAACTCGAAGAGATACGCGAGCTGCTCACGCCGGGCGCAGTGACTCGAACGGTATAATCGCGATTCGGTCGGGGCGTAGCGCAGCCTGGTAGCGCACCTGCATGGGGTGCAGGGGGTCGAGTGTTCGAATCACTTCGCCCCGACCACAT
>JAICVH010000274.1 GCA_025935435.1 Burkholderiales bacterium | reverse complement strand
GACGGTCCGCGCGACGCCGCGGCGATCCACACCTTGTCGGCGGCAAAAACCGATGCGACGCGCCCGAGCTTTGCGAGGCCGTATCCGATGACGTTCTGCGACGAGCCGTACATCGGCGACGAGTCGATGACGCGCCCGCCCGCGTCGAAGAACGCGCGCATGACCGACGCGCATTCGTCGCGCGCGACGCGATCGTCACCGACATTGAACGTAATCCAGCTGCCCAGCCCAACGACGGGCACGCGCTCGCCCGTCGTCGGGATCGATCGCATCAGTGGTCCGTCGGCTGCCGCAGCGGGATGCAACCAGGGCAGTGCAGCGGTGAACGCCACCGTGCGGAGCAAGCGCCGACGTTGCGCGTCGCATGCCGGCGTCGTTCGCAGCCGCGCGAGACGCTCGACAAATCTCATGCGATCCAACGGCACGCTACCAGGCCTCGTCCGGCGTCAACCGCGCGCAACGTGGCGGGCAAAGAACGCGAGTGTCCGTTCGCGCGCCAGCGCCGCGGCGTTCGCGTCGTAACTCGCACGTGCGTCGCAATTGAAACCGTGTCCCGCGGCGTAGGTGAAGACTTCCACGTCCGGATTCGCGCTGCGCACCGCATCGACTTCGTGCAGCGGGATTGCATGGTCCTTTTCGCCGAAATGGCACTGCGTCGGGCACCGCGGGTGCTCGGATGCGAACTGTCCGATGCCACCGCCGTAGTACGACGAGGCTGCGGCAAAACCCTCGAGCCGCGCAGCCGCGAGCCAGGTCACCGTCCCACCCCAGCAGTAGCCGACGATGCCGACGCGACCGTCGTCGCCGAGCATTGCTTGCGCGGCCCCGACGTCCGCGAGCGCGTGCTCGAACGTCACCCGTGAGCGAATGCTTCGACCCTCGGCGATATCGGCGTCGGTATAACCGAGGGTGATATTGCGGCGCACGCGATCGAACAGCGCGGGCGCCACGACCCGGTAGCCGTTCGCGGCAAAGTCGTCGGCGACGCGCCGAATGTGGTCGTTGATGCCGAAGATTTCCTGCACGACGACGATCCCGCCCCGTGCCGGTCCGGCGGGCGTCGCCTCGTAGGCGTCGAGTCGATGTCCATCCGCTGCAACGAGGCTGCTCATCCGGCCCATGGTCGCTCCTTTCCGCAAGTCCTACGCTTCGTTCAGGCGGGCGCCGATGGTCGTGCGCACATCTGATTTGGCATCGTATCGCCGTGATTATGCGACACGCACCGCGTCTCATCGGATGTGCGGCGGCCTCACTGTCGATCGCGGTTGCGTGCGCGACGCATGCCGCCGAGATTCACAAGTGCACCGATCGCGGCGCGATTGCTTACCAGACGAGCCCGTGCGCAGCGTCGCAGACCGAACTGGCCGTGCTGAAAACGCCGGGTGCAAGCAAGGTCGCGGAATCAACCGATGCAATGACGACGCGCGCGAACAGCGGGCGTGACGATATTCGGGCGGTCAACGAATCCAGCGCGCCCCGCGGAGCGCGCTGGTTGCCGTTTCGCCGCAAGACCCTTGTGCCCGGCATGACCGACGACGAAGTGCTGAACACGCCGAACGGCGGCGTGCCCACGAAGATCAGCCGAGCGCGCGAGGGCAGGCTCTGGCGCGAGCGCTGGACTTATGCGCTGCGCGACGGCACGTCGCGCGAACTCGAGTTCGTCAATGGAACTCTGATGACGATCGTCGACGACGCCGCGGGCGGCGCGATGGCGCTGCGCCTCGCGGTTGCGCAATAAGGCGCTTGCGCCGCTATTTCGTTACCTTCGCCACGGCAGCCAGCAGCGGCGCGGCCTTGGCGCTCTTGTACGTCTTGCGCAGGAGAACGTCGGGCGGCAACACGTTCTTGGCGCCGTAGAACTGGCTGTTCCAGTCGGTGTTGGCGTGCACGACGGTTCCGTCGAGGTTCAGTCCGCCGTAGATACCCTTCGAGCGCGTGAACGAGACCAGGTCCGCTGTCACCGTCGATTTGGCGCCCGCACCGACCGGACCGGCCGCCACGCTGGCGTCGCCCCCGACCTTGAACGTCGTCGCCATCAAGGAGTTGAGCCCCTTGTCGGTCATGACCACGATCACGGCTTCGGAAACCTCGACGCCCGCCTGGAAGCCGACGCTCGCCGTCGCGAGATCGTAGAAGGCAGGTCCGACCCACGTCTTGCCATTACGCGCAACCAGGACGCCCTGGCCGCCCGAGCCACCGAAAATGAATCCGACCTTGACGATCTGCGGCACGATCAGCAGCGCCTTGGCGCGACCGATGTTGTCGCGAATCCAGGTCTGATCGGGATCACGCAAAAAGTTGTCGAGCGTCTTCTGCGCATCGGTGACGAGCTTTTGCGGGGTGGTCTGCGACTGTGCGAAGGCCGGTGCGGAAAAGGCCAAAGCCAGCAGCATCGCGATGCATGACGTACGCGTGATCGAACGAAACAGCATGGTCTTATCCCTCCCGTTGGACGATCATGCAAACGATACCAGATTTCCCACAGCACGCGATCTTGACGCGGCCACACGTCGGCAGTCGGGCGCATCTGCCGCGCGCTTCCGTTATCATCGACGAGCCGTGAGTTTCACGGAAGCGTGGTGCGAGCCGTCACCGGCAAGCAACGTGGCGGGCAAAGCACCGAACATGCGCGCAATCGACGCGCTTTTCGACGGGAGTCAGCAGCCGCACCGGCGGTCGTGCTGGAATGGGCATCACTGGAATTGCGATGATCCGGTCACGCGCGCTTTGCGCGTGCGTCGGTGTTTGGGTGGCGTTCGGCGGCCCGGGCCTGGCATTAGCCGCAGACGCCGGAACGGACGTCGTCGCCATTCCCGTCGGGATCGGCAAGCCTGGAATGTCGACCGGCGTCTTTCGTCCCGCGGGCGACGGACCTTTCCCGCTGGTCGTTTATTCCCATGGTCGCTCAGGCAACGCCCACGATCGGAGTCGGACGAGCATCCCAGATGTCCGGAGCCACGTCCGCTATTGGCTCGGCAAGGGCTTCGCGGTGATCACACCGATACGTCCGGGCTACGGGGTCACCGGCGGCGAGGATCGTGAAAGCTCCGGTGTCCGATACGACGTCTTTGGCAATTGCTGGGGTCCTCCGGACTTCGCCCGTGCCGCGTCGAGCGCGGCCGACGCAGTGCTCGCAACACTCGCTTGGGCGCGCCAGCAGCCGTGGGTGGATCGCGATCGCATCGTTCTCGTCGGGACGTCGATGGGCGGGCTCGCATCGATCGCCACCGCGGCGGCGAATCCGGACGGCGTAGTGGGATTCATCAACTTTGCAGGAGGCACCGGCGGCGACGGCGGCAGGGCACCGGGGCGCAGCTGCGGTTCCGAGGAGATGGCCGCATTGCTCGGCGCATATGGCCGCTCGACGCACGTGCCGAGCCTGTGGCTTTACGCGGCCAACGATTCGTACTGGGGCGCGGAGTGGCCGCGCGCCTGGCATCGCGCGTTCGCAGCCGGCGGGAGCGCAACGCGATTCGTCATGACCGACGCGGTATCGAACGCGGACGGGCACGCGCTGCTCGCGCGGGGCGCGCGCCTGTGGATGCCGCACGTGGATCGCTTTCTCGATGCCGTCGTGTTCGGACACGGCGGCGATCATTGACGGTCGGCTTCGGCTCTCCGCAACCGCGAACGGTCGGCGTCTCGAAGCAGGTTTGGATCCGACCTGAAGGATCAAACGTCGAATCCGACGCTGCCTGTCGGAACGACGCCGACAGACAAGGCACGCCGGACGGCCCAGAATCGCCATGGGGTCCGTTTCCTGCGGCCCACGCCTGGAGTGCATACCGAACCCTGCGCCATCTCCGCCGGTGCGGCGGACGAACGACCGCGTTCGAGTCGCGATGACGCGATTCTCGTGCCCGGACGCAACTGCTGGAGGATCGAGCGCGCGGAGCGCGTCGCCTTCCTCGTCGATGGCGCGCAATACTTCAGTGCAGTTCGATCGGCGCTGGCGAAGGCGCAGCACTCGATCCTGATCCTGGGATGGGACATCGACAGCCGGATGCGGCTCGTTCCCGACGGTGCAAACGACGGCCTTCCCGAGCAACTCGGCGAGTTCCTGAACGAAATCGTCGCGCGGCGTCCGGAACTGCACGGGTACGTGCTGTCCTGGGACTTCGCGATGCTGTATGCGATGGAGCGTGAGTGGCTGCCGATCTACAAGCTCGACTGGCGCACCCACCGGCGGCTCTCGTTTCGACTCGACGACAAGCATCCGGTTGGCGCGTCGCATCATCAGAAGGTCATTGTTGTCGATGACGCGGTGGCGTTCGTCAGCGGCTACGATTTGACGCGTTGCCGCTGGGACACGAGCGAACATGCCGCGCACGACCCGCGCCGGGTCGACCATCGCGGTGACGCGTACCCGCCCTTTCACGACGTGGGGATGGCTGTCGCTGGCGATTGCGCGCGCGCACTGGGCGATCTTGCGCGGGCGCGCTGGCT
>JAICVH010000605.1 GCA_025935435.1 Burkholderiales bacterium | reverse complement strand
GTCGCCGCCGAGCTCGAACGGCACTTTGGCGATCGCCTGTACCGCACGGTGATTCCGCGCAACGTGCGTCTCGCCGAGGCGCCATCCCACGGCGTGCCTGCGCTCACGCTCGAGATCAAGTCGAAGGGCGCACTCGCGTATCTCGCGCTCGCCGGCGAAGTCGTGCGCCGGATGGAGCAGCGCGCGCGGCCGGCCGCAACGTCACCTGCGCCGCCACAACCGTCGCACGATCAACCCGAGCAAGCGCCGTGAACCCATTGCAGTCGTTCGTGCGCCGCGCTGTCTGCCAGAAAGAGGAGCAACGATGATCCGACCGAAGGGCCTGGGCCGCGGCCTCGATGCATTGCTGGCCGCAACCGACGAGGCACCGAGCAACGACTCGCTGCAGACGCTCGCGATCGATCGATTGCGCCCGGGCAAGTATCAGCCGCGAACGAAGATGGATGCCGCGTCGCTCGCCGAGCTCGCGTTGTCGATCAAGGAACAAGGCGTAATGCAGCCGATTCTCGTGCGACCTGTCGACGGCGGGCGTTTCGAGATCGTCGCAGGTGAACGCCGCTGGCGCGCGGCGCAGCAGGCCGGGTTGCGCGAAATCCCGGCGCTGGTGAAGAACGTTCCCGACCAGTCTGCGCTTGCGGTTGCCTTGATCGAGAACATACAACGCGAAGATCTCAATCCGCTCGAGGAGGCGAAAGGATTACAGCGATTGATCGACGAATTCGGCCTCACGCACGACGCGGCCGCGAAAGCGGTCGGCCGCTCCCGAAGCGCCGTCTCGAACCTGCTTCGCCTGAATGCGCTCGCACCGCCGGTGCAGGAATACGTGCTGGGTGGTGCGATCGAGATGGGTCATGCGCGCGCATTGCTGCCGTTGCCCGTCGAGCAGCAATCCGGTGCCGCGGCGCGCGTCGTGAACGGCGGGCTTTCGGTGCGCGAAACCGAACGGCTCGTGCATGGTCTGCTGAATCCGGCGAAACGCGCGGCGCGGCGTCGATCCAAGCCCGCGTATGACGCCGATACGGCGCGGCTCGAGAACGATATCGGCGAGGCGCTCGGCGCCGTCGTTCACATCGAGCCGGGACGGCAGGGCGCCGGCCGCATCGTCATTCGCTATTCCACGCTCGAACAGCTCGACGGCATCGTCGAGCGGTTCGGTCTCGTCAAAGCGTAGCGGCAACCGCTCACATCGCCGCGCTGCGGGCGAGAGCTGCAGGTTCAGCCGAGCTGCGTCAGCATCGTATCGCCGCCCGACACCTCGAACTTGCCCGGCGCCTCGATGTTGAGCGCCTTGACCACGCCATCATCGACCAGCATCGAAAAGCGTTGGCAGCGCACGCCCATGCCGCGCGCCGTCAGATCGAGCTCGAGACCGAGCGCTTTCGTATACGCGGCGCTTCCGTCGGCAAGCATGCGCACCTTGCCGTCCGCATGCTGGTCGCGTCCCCACGCACCCATGACGAACGCATCGTTCACCGACAGGCACGCGATCGTGTCGACACCCTTGGCCTTCAGTTGCTCGTAGGTGGCGAGATAGCTCGGCACGTGCTTCGCCGAGCACGTCGGTGTGAAGGCGCCGGGCAGTCCGAACAGCACGACTTTCTTGCCGCGCGTGAGGTCTTCGATCGATATGGGGTTCGGGCCGATCGAGCAACCGTTCTTCTCGACGTCGTAATATTCCTGCAGCGTGCCGGCGGGGAGCCGGTCACCGACTTTGATCGTCATGCGTTCTCCTGGGATGGTTGGGAATGCCGCGACGTGGCGGCCGGGCTTTCCTCGCGAGCATTGCAGCGGCAGCGCGCAAATTCAACCCTCGGGCAGACGCGGTTTAAGTGGCCCCTGTCAAAGGTCGCCTTGCCCGGCTCGCTGCGGCGGGGTAGCGTTGCACCCTTTGTCGTCGGGGCCAAGTACTCCGGCGGCGACCAAGGGAGAACCGGATGCCTCGACTGCCAGGGGCGGCGCGTCCCGCGCCGACGCGCCGCACGCGCCTGCTCGTCGCGACGCGCAAAGGACTGTGGACATTGACGAGCGATGCGTCGCGCACCGGATGGCGGCTTGCCGGACCGCAGTTTCTCGGACACATGATCCACCACGCCGTCGCCGATCCGCGCGACAACCGCGCATGGCTCGCCGCAGCGCGTACCGGTCATCTCGGACCGACGATCTTTCGTTCGAACGACGCGGGCCGCACGTGGAAGGAAGCGGCGCGTCCCCCTGCGTT
>JAICVH010000240.1 GCA_025935435.1 Burkholderiales bacterium | reverse complement strand
TCGATCTACAAGATTCCGTTGGCGCTGCACCGTGAGGGACTGGACGTCATCGTCTGCCGCAAGCTCGCGATCGAGCCGCCGCCCGCAGACCTGTCGACATGGCATCGGCTGGTGGAGGCGCTCGAGCATCCGGAACGCGACGTCAACATCGCGATGGTCGGCAAGTACGTCGATCTCACCGAGTCCTACAAGTCGCTGTCCGAGGCGCTCACGCACGCGGGCATCCACACGCGGTCGCGCGTCAGGATTCATTACGTGGATTCGGAAGCGATCGAACGCGACGGCATCGATGCATTGAAGTCCGTGGATGCGATCCTCGTTCCGGGTGGTTTCGGCAAGCGCGGCGTCGAAGGCAAGATCGCGGCGATTCGTCATGCGCGTGAACGCGGCGTGCCGTACCTCGGTATCTGCCTCGGCATGCAGCTCGCCGTCATCGAGTTCGCGCGGCACGAAGCGCATCTTGCCGATGCCAACAGCACCGAGTTCGACGCGGCCACGCCGCATCCGGTCGTCGCGCTGATCACCGAGTGGCAGAACCGCGACGGTACGATCGAAAAGCGTACCGCGGCATCGGATCTCGGCGGCACGATGCGCCTGGGCTCGCAGCCGTGCGACGTCGTCCCCGGTTCGCTCGCGCACCGGATTTACGGGGCGACCACGGTCTCGGAACGGCACCGCCACCGCTACGAGGTGAACAACCATTACCTGCCTCGCATCGAGGCTGCGGGCCTCACCGTCGGTGCGTGGACGAAGAGCGCCACCGCCGGCGACCTGTGCGAGATGGTCGAGCTGCCTCAACACCCGTGGTTCTTCGGATGCCAGTTTCACCCCGAGTTCACGTCGAATCCGCGCCGCGGTCACCCGTTGTTCGTGAGCTTCGTGCGCGCCGCCATCGAGCGCCAGCAGCGAATGGCCGCCACGATGCCCACGCCAGTCGCCCGCCTGGTTGCGTCGGCGTGACGCGGTGAAGCTTTGCGGTTACGACGTCGGGATCGACCACCCGCTGTTCCTGATTGCCGGCCCGTGCGTCGTCGAATCGCGTCAGCTGCAGATGGACGTCGCGGGTGAGCTCAAGGTCATCTGCGCCGATCTCGGAATTCCATTCATCTTCAAGTCGTCGTACGACAAGGCGAATCGCACGTCGCTCGGTTCATTTCGCGGTCCCGGAATCGAAGAAGGATTGCGCGTGCTCGCGGATGTGCGCAAGCACGTCGCGGTGCCTGTGCTGACCGACGTCCATGCCGAAGACGAGATCGCCGCCGCTGCGGCCGTCGTCGACGTATTGCAGACGCCCGCGTTCCTGTGCCGGCAGACCGATTACATCCAGGCGGTTTCGCGCGCGGGAAAGCCGGTGAACATCAAGAAAGGTCAGTTCCTCGCGCCCGAGGACATGCGGCGCGTCGTTGAAAAGGCGAAGGCCGCGAGCGGAACCGACAACATTCTCGTGTGCGAGCGAGGTGCGTCGTTCGGATACCACAACCTGGTATCCGACATGCGCGCGCTCGCCATCATGCGCGACACCGGTTGCCCCGTCGTGTTCGACGCGACGCATTCCGTGCAGTTGCCCGGCGGCCAGGGATCCTCATCCGGTGGCCAACGCGAATTCGTGCCGGTGCTCGCGCGCGCCGCCGTCGCGGCGGGTGTCGCAGGGCTGTTCATGGAGACGCATCCCGATCCCGCTGTCGCATTGTCCGATGGGCCGAACGCGTGGCCGCTCGGCCGCATGCGCGCGTTGCTCGAAACGCTGAAGGAGATCGACGCCACGGTGAAGATGGCCGGCTTTCCCGAGCGCGACATGATGCTCGAGCACTGATGCCGATCGTGTTCCCGCTGGCCGGTCCGATACCGATGGATACTCGATACCTGATACCCGATACCTGATACCTGATACTGAATGAGCGCCATCGTCGACGTCATCGCGCGCGAAATCCTCGATTCGCGCGGCAATCCCACCGTCGAGGCCGATGTGGTGCTCGAATCGGGCGTCTCGGGCCGCGCCGCCGTACCGTCTGGTGCGTCGACGGGCTCCAAGGAAGCGATCGAACTGCGCGACGGCGACACCGCGCGCTACTTCGGCAAGGGCGTCACCAAGGCGATCGAACACGTCAACACCGAGCTCTGCGAAGCGGTCCTCGGGCTCGACGCGACGGAGCAGGGACTGATCGACCGAACGCTGATCGATCTCGACGGCACCGAAAACAAATCCCGCCTCGGCGCGAATGCGCTCCTCGCCGTTTCCTGCGCCGTCGCCAAGGCGGCCGCAGACGAGTGCTCGCTGCCGCTCTACCGTTACCTTGGCGGCGCGGGCGAAATGCAGTTGCCGGTGCCGCTGATGAACGTGATCAACGGCGGCGCGCATGCGAACAACAAGATCGATCTGCAGGAGTTCATGCTGGTGCCGCTCGGCGCGCCGACGTTCCGCGAGGCGGTGCGCTACGGCGCCGAAGTGTTTCACACGCTGAAGAAGATGATCGATGCGCGCGGCATGCCGACGACCGTCGGCGATGAAGGCGGATTCGCACCCAACCTGCCGTCGAACGAGGCCGCACTGCAGTTGCTGGTCGAGGCGATCGACAAGGCCGGCTATACACCCGGAACGGATATTGCACTCGCCCTCGATTGCGCGGCGACGGAGTTCCATCGCGAAGGCGCATATCGGCTGGAAGCGGAAAACCGCGCATTGACGGCGAAGGAGTTCGCCGATGTGCTCGCCACATGGTGCGACAAGTACCCGATCATCAGCATCGAAGACGGAATGGCCGAGGACGATTGGGATGGCTGGAAATACCTGACCGAGCGCTTGGGCGCCCGCGTGCAGCTTGTGGGTGACGATCTCTTCGTCACCAATACCAGGATCCTGCGAGATGGCATCGCGAGGCGCGTCGCAAACTCGATCCTGATCAAGATCAATCAGATCGGCACGCTGTCGGAAACCTTCGCCGCAATCAGCATGGCGAATCGCGCCGGATATACGGCGATCGTGTCGCATCGTTCCGGCGAGACGGAGGATTCGATCATCGCGGATATCGCCGTCGGAACCAACGCCGGACAGATCAAGACCGGTTCGCTGTCGCGCTCGGATCGCGTGGCCAAGTACAACCAGTTGCTGCGCATCGAGGAAGACCTGGGTGATGCCGCGTCGTATCCGGGCCGCGCGGCGTTTTTCAACCTGCGATGATCATGCGCTGGCTCGCCATCACGTTCGCCGTGCTGATCGCCGTGTTGCAATACCCGATGTGGCTCGGCAAGGGCGGCTGGTTACAGGTGCGCACCTACGATCGCCAGCTTGCGCAGCAACGCGAAGCGAACGCGCGGTTGAAGGCGCGGAACGAGGCGCTCGATGCCGACGTTCGCGATCTGAAAACCGGTTCCGAAGCGATCGAAGAGCGCGCACGCGCGGAGCTCGGCATGATCCGCCAGGACGAAGTCTTTTTCCAGATTCAAAGCGGCGGGGCCGGCGTCAAACCCGCCGCCACGCAACGTGCGAATGGACCTGCGCAGCGACATTAGTCGTCCGCGACATCGGCTGCACACTTGCGATCCGGGATAACCAACCTTGCGCGCGCGAACCATGACGCGCGTCATCAGTCGCCATAACCCGAGGCTGCGCGAGGTCGAGCGCCTGATCGGCTCGTCCCGCGACCGCCGCAAATCGGGACGGTGCGTGCTGGAAGGCGCGCATCTGATCGACGTGTACCGCATGCGGTTTGGCCCGCCCGATGTGCTCGTCGTCGTTGACGAGCAACAGGACGACGACGCGATTGCCGCCCTCATCGCCGCCACACCACCCGCCGATGTGCTCGTCGTGTCGCGCGCGTTGTTTTCCGAAATCGCGACGCTGCCGCCCGATGTCGGGGCTCTCGCCGTCGTGTCTGCGCCGCGCGTTGCTGCCACCACGAAACCCGGTGCGCTCTGCCTGCTTCTCGATGGTGTGCAGGACCCGGGCAACGTCGGCTCGATCATTCGCACGGCGGCCGCGGCCGGCGTTGATCAAGTCGTGCTGTCTCGCACGTGCGCGTTCGCGTGGTCGCCCAAGGCGCTCCGCGGCGGACAGGGGGCGCAGTTCCTGACGACGCTGATCGAGAACGTGGCGCTCGACGAATGGTGCGGTTCGTTTCGCGCGGACGGCGGTCGCGTTGTCGCATCCGTCGTCGATCCGCATGCGACGTCGGTATACGACGCGGATCTGCGCGGTCGCGTTGCGGTCGCGATCGGCAGCGAAGGCAGCGGTGTCTCCGATGCAATGTTGGCGGTCGCCGACGTGCGCGTCACCATACCGATGGCGTCGGGCAGCGAATCGCTGAATGCCGGCGCGGCGGCTGCGGTGTTGCTGTTCGAAGCGGCGCGCCAGCGCAAACGCCGCTGACGCGCGTCAGGCCTTGACGCCGCCGTGCGTGAGGCCGGCGACGATCTCCTTCTGGATGAACATCGTGAGCACCAGTACCGGCAGCGTGACGACGATTGCCGCGGCGGCAAGCGGGCCCCACGCGAGTTGCTCGAACGTCAGCACGTTGTAGACGGCGGCCGGCAGCGTCCGCGTCGTGCGGCCGGCGAGGACGGCGCCGAACACGAAGTTGTTCCACGAGAAGATGAACGCGAGGATCGTCGCGACGACGACACCGGGACGAGCGAGCGGAAGCGCTACGTAGCGAAGCGTCGCCCACACGCTGCCGCCGTCGATCAGCGCGGCCTCCTCGAGCTCGCGCGGCAGTGTCTCGAAGTAACCCGCCATCACATACACGACGATCGGTACCGTGATGACGAGGTGAGTCACGACGAGTGCGGTCAGCGTATTGTTGAGGCCGAGCCACTGGAACACCATGAACAGCGGAATCAGGAACGACAGCGCAGGGGTCATGCGGGCGATCAGGATCAGCACTAGCGTGCGCGCGGCACGCAGGCGCGCGATCGCATAACCGGCCGGCACGCCGACCGCCAGCGCGAGCAGCGTTG
>JAICVH010000629.1 GCA_025935435.1 Burkholderiales bacterium | reverse complement strand
TTCAGCGCACCACTGATGAGCGCGAAGGTCGTGCTCTTGCCGGCACCGTTTGGCCCGATCAGCCCGAGGATTTCGCCGTCGCGGATCTCGAAGCTCAGGTCATTCACCGCCACCAGGCCGCCGAATTGCTTGCGCGCAGCGCGCACTTCGAGCAGCGGTCCCGGATACGCAGTCGAGCGCGCTCGTGCGGCGAGCGGGGCTGCATGCCCAATGGCCGGAACGGACCGCGGCCGCGGAAACCAGCGTGCAACCCAGGGCCAGACGCCGTTTCGGGCGAATTGCAGCAACAGGATCATCAATACCCCGAACACGACGATTTCGAAGTTGCCGGCACGACCGAGTATCCCCGGCAGCACGTCCTGAAGCATCTGCTTCAACAGCGTGATGAGCGTCGCGCCGATCACGGCACCCCACACGCTGCCGGCGCCGCCCACGACCATCATGAACAGGTACTCGATGCCCTGCCGGATGTCGAACGGCGTCGGGTTGATGAAGCGCTGCAGATGCGCGTACAACCAGCCGGAAATGCAGGCGAGCAACGCCGCGTAAATGAACGCGACGATCTTGAGTCGTGCGCCGTTCACACCAAACGCCTCGGCCATTTCGAGCCCGCCTTTCAGCGCACGAAGCGCCCGCCCCGGCCGCGAATCGAGCAGATTGTGGGTTGCCCACAATCCAGCGAGCGCAATCAGCCAGATCAGGACGAAGAAGTGGCGTTCGTTTCGCAGATCGAGCGAGCCGATCGAAAGCGACGGGATCCCCGTCATGCCCGTGTGACCACCGAGCCATTCGAGGTTGCCGAACATGAGGTACAGGCTGAAGCCCCAGGCGATCGTCGCGAGCGGCAGGTAGTGGCCCTGCATCCGCAGTGTGATGAAGCCAAGACCCAATGAAACGACCAGCGTGATCGCGAGCGCGGCGGGCAACGTGATCCAGGGGGACGTGCCGAATTGCGTCGTCAGGTACGCGGTCGTGTAGGCACCGAGGCCAACGAACGCGGCCTGGCCGAACGATGTCTGTCCCGCGACGCCCGTCAGCACGACCAGCCCGATGGCCACGATGCTGTAGAGCCCAATGTAGTTGCCGAGCGTCACCCAGAACGGTGGCGCGGCAACGGGCACGAGGCAAAGGACGACCACGAACACCGCCGTCGCGAGGCGCGCGCCCGAAGACATCATCGGGCTGTCCCCGCGCGAGCTTTACTCATCTTCTTCGTGGTGATGCGTCGTCAAACTGCGCCACAGCAGCACGGGAATGATGAGCGTGAAGACGATCACTTCCTTGAAGGCACTTGCCCAGAAGGACGAAAACGACTCGAGCAAGCCGACCAGCAACGCGCCGGCGGCCGCTAGCGGATAGCTGACCAGACCGCCGATGATGGCGCCGACGAATCCTTTGAGGCTGATCAGGAAACCGGAGTCGTAGTAGACCGTTGTGATCGGCCCGATGAGCACGCCGCAGAACGCACACAGAAAGCCGGCGAGCACGAACGTCAATGCGCCGGCGAAGCTCGGTGATATACCGACGAGCCGCGCGCCGATTCGATTCACCGCAGTTGCGCGGAGCGCCTTGCCATGCAGCGTTCGACCGAAGAAAGCGTACAGCGCACCGATCAGCACGACGCTCGTGCCTACGACGAGCAGGCTCTGCGCGCTGAACGTCATCTGCTGCAGTTGAAACGACGCGTCGGTGAATGCGGGCGTCCGCGAACCCTCGGCGCCGAAGAACCACAGGCCGAGCCCCGTCAGCGCGAAATGCAGCGCGACCGACACGATCAATAGCACGAGCACGCTGGCGTCGGCGATCGGCTGATACACGATGCGGTAGAGCAGCGGGCCGAGCGTAGTCACCGCTGCCAGCGTGAGCGCGATCTGCAAGGGAAGCGGCAGGTTGCGCGGCGCCGCCCACCAGATCGCCGCAGCAATTGCGAGCGGCGCACCGAGCCAAAGCGCAAGACGCGTCGGCAACCGACGCCAGTCGCGATCGCGCACCGCCGCCAGCGTCTCGACGGCGGCGGCGACGAGCGCCACGACGATCAACAGGCCGACGGTCCCGGGCGGCTTGCCCAGTTGCAGTCCGGCGAGCGTCAGCGTGCCGTAGGCGACGAACTCACCGGACGGGAT
>JAICVH010000059.1 GCA_025935435.1 Burkholderiales bacterium | reverse complement strand
TTGAGTCCTGCGAAAATCGACGGCATCGCCTGCGGCAGGCTGATGCGCAGGAATGTTTCCAGGCGGCCGGCCTTCATCGAGCGTGCGAGGTCCAGCATGTCCGGATCGACCGACTTGAATCCCATCACCGTCGACACCACGACCGGGAAGAAGCCCAGCATGAACGCCGCAATCACCTTGGGAATGATGCCGAAGCCGAACCAGACGACGAAGAGCGGCGCGATCGCAATCTTCGGAACGCTCTGCGAGAAGACGAGCAGCGGATACACGTAGCTCTCGACCGTACGCGAGTACGCGATGACGAGCGCCATCGGAATGCCGAAAGCGATCGACAGCGCGAATCCGCCGAGCGTCGCGTACGTCGTCGGGATGCTTTCCTTCAGGAGCCGCGGCCACTCAGCGACCAGCTGCTGGACCACCGACCACGGCGATGGAATCAGATACGGCGGGATCCGGAACAGCCGGATCGTCAGATCCCAGACCACCAGAAGGACCAGGACCAGCACGACCGGACGCACCCAGGCCGAGAGCAGGACGCGCTGCCACCACGGCCGTTGCATCGCTCAGGCCTTCGATGCCTCGTGACGATGCGCTGCCGCTTCGCTGACGCGGCTCATCGTATCGAGGGCGAGGTTGGCATGCGCGTACGCCGCGCCCGCGCGCATCTCGGCCGCGACCCAGATTGCCTCCATCACCTCCTGCTCGCTCGCGCCCTGTTTCAGCGCGAGTTCCGTGTGGCCACGAATGCAATACGGGCATTGGGTGACGTGCGCAACGGCGACCGCAATCAGCTGCTTGGTCTTCGAGGGCAGCGCGCCGTCGGCGAAAACCTTCTGGCTGAACGTGCGGAACGCCGCGTACGCGTCGGGCGCGAGGGTGCGGCGCTTCTCGTGCAGCTCGCGGCTCGTTTCGGGGAACAGCGGATGATCCATGCGAATCCTTGGTTGAAAATCAGGCTCGGTGGTCACCGACCCTGACGATTTGAGCGTTCGCCGCTCGCGCTGCTCGCTTAACTTTCGCTTCGCTCATGTTAGCGAACGCCGAAATAGTCAGGCTCGGTGGTCACCGACCCTGACTATCTTCATCGTGTTGGTGCCGCCGGACTTGCCCATCGGCTCGCCGATCGTGAGCACGATCAGGTCGCCACGCTGAACGTGCGATTGCGCAAGCAGCAGGTCCTCCGCGGCGCGCAGCACCTCGTCGCGATCGGTGCTCTGCTCGAGATACAGCGACGTCACGTTGCGCAACAGCGCCATGCGCCGCTGCGTTTCGACTTTCGGCGTCAACGCAAAGATCGGGCAGCCGCAGTTGTGCCGTGACATCCACAACGCCGTCGACCCCGAATCGGTCAGCGACGCGATCGCTTTCACCTGCAGGTGGTACGCAGTGAACAGCGTTGCCATCGCGATCGACTGGTCGATGCGCGTGAACGTGCGGTTCAGGAAATCGCGGTCGAGCTGGACCGGATCGGACTTCTCGGCCTCGACGCAGATCTGCGCCATCGTTTCCACCGTCTCGACCGGGTAGCGCCCCGCTGCCGTCTCGGCGGAGAGCATCACCGCGTCGGTGCCGTCGAGCACGGCATTCGCCACGTCGGACACTTCCGCGCGGGTCGGCACCGGATTGTGGATCATCGACTCCATCATCTGCGTCGCCGTGATCGTCAACTTGTTCTGCTCGCGCGCCGCGCGCAGCATCCGCTTCTGCAGGCCGGGTACGGCCGCGTTGCCCACTTCGACGGCGAGATCGCCGCGCGCAACCATGATTCCGTCGGACGCCGCGATCACCTCGTCGAGCGCGGGAATGGCTTCGGCGCGCTCGATCTTGGCGATCAGCATCGCTCGCCCGCCGGCGGCGCGCATCAGCTGGCGCGCCATGTACATATCTTCCTTGCTCTTCGGAAACGACACGGCCAGGTAATCGGCCTCGAGCTGAGCGGCGGTCTTGACGTCCTCCATGTCCTTGGTCGTCAACGCCGGCGCCGATAAACCGCCACCCATCCGGTTGATGCCCTTGTTGTTCGACAGCATGCCGCCGAGTACGACCCGCGTGACGATGCGCGGGCCGTCGACCGTTTCAACGTCGAGCTTGATCAGGCCGTCGTCCAGCAGCAGCACCGATCCCGGCGCGACGTCGTTGACGAGCTCACGGTAGTCGAGTCCGACGCGGCTCGCATCGCCGAGCTCGCACTCGGCATCGAGGACAAACCGTGCGCCGGGCGCGAGCTCGACTTTGCCGCCCGCGAACTTGCCGATGCGAATCTTGGGACCCTGCAGGTCGGCCATGATCGCGACCTCGCGTCCGAGCGCCCGGGCCGTTTCGCGCACGAGCTGGGCGCGGTCGACGTGGTCCTTCGCCGAGCCGTGTGAAAAATTGAGCCGGACGACATCCGCGCCGGCCGCGAGCATGCGTTTCAATACGTCCGGCTCGCTGCAGGCGGGGCCGAGCGTCGCAACGATCTTCGTGGAGCGGGGCATGACGAGTGGTGTCGGTGCTTGCGTCGGCGCGCTGGTTCGTAGCGTGAATGCGTCGATGGTACGGTAATCGTCGCGTATCAGCGAGCCGCTGTCGCCCCACGCGCACGCTCGATCAGAACCTCGACCGCGGGCAGCGTCCTGCCTTCGAGGAACTCGAGGAAGGCGCCGCCGCCCGTCGAGATGTAGCCGATCCGATCGGCGACGCCGAACTTCGCGATGGCGGCGATCGTGTCGCCGCCACCGGCGATGGAAAATGCAGGCGACGTCGCGATCGCCTGTGCGATGGCATGCGTACCGGACGCGAACGCATCGAACTCGAATACACCCACGGGGCCGTTCCATACGATCGTGCCGGAAGCGGCAATGATTCGCCCGAGCGCAGCCGCCGTCCGCGGTCCGATGTCGAGAATCAGGTCATCGTCTTTAACCGCTTCCACCGGCTTGGTTTGCGACGGGGCATCGGCTGCAAAACGCGTCGCGCAAACGACATCGATCGGCAACGGTACCTTGTTCGGGAACGCGTCGAGAATCGCACGCGCTTCGCCCGCGAGATCCGCTTCGGCGAGCGATTTGCCGATCGGCTGTCCGGAGGCCAGCAAGAACGTGTTCGCAATGCCGCCGCCGACGATCAGCGTGTCGACCTTCGCGGCGAGTGCGCGAAGGATCGTGAGCTTCGTGGAGACCTTCGCTCCGGCGACGATCGCGACCAGCGGCCGCCGCGGTGCGCCAAGCGCGCGACCGAGCGCGTCGAGCTCGGCAGACAGCAGCGGACCCGCACAGGCGATCGGCGCATACCGCGCGATGGCGTGCGTCGATGCTTCAGGCCGGTGCGCCGTGCCGAAGGCGTCGTTGCAGTACACGTCGCAAAGCCGCGCCATCTGCTGCGCGAGGCTGACGTCATCGGCCTTTTCGCCGGGATTTACGCGACAATTTTCGAGCATCACCACGTCGCCCGACGTGAGCGATGCATGCCATGTACCGCCGTTCACCCAGTCGCGGATCAGACGCATGTCGCGGCCGAGCAGTTCGCCGAAGCGCGCCGCCACCGGGGCGAGCGTGTCGGCGTCCGTGAGTCGGCCTTCGACGGGCCGGCCCAGATGCGACGTCACCATGACAGCGCCTCCGCGCGCGAGCGCGTCCTGCACGGCGGGCAGTGATGCACGAATGCGCGTGTCATCGGTGATGCGACCAGCATCGTCCTGCGGGACGTTCAGATCCGCGCGAATCAACACGCGCTTGCCGCGCACGTCGACGTCCGCGAGGCGCAGCAATTCGATCGTGTTCATGCCAGTCTCCAAATTCAGCGCAGCGTTGCGCCCGCTGCCAGGGTCACAGCAGCAACGCCATCATGTGCACGTCGTCGTATTCACCGTCGAGCTTCTTGCCGCGAACGCGCGTGCCTTCATGCGCGAAGCCGACCTTGCGATAGAGCGCCGCGGCGCGCTCGTTCCGACTGTAAACGCTCAACTCGATGCGCTCGAAGCCCGCGGCTCGCGCGGCGTCGATCGATGCGCGCAGCAGGCGCTCGCCGATGCCGCGGCCGCGATAGTCGCGCAGAACGCCCATGCCGAGATGCCCGGCGTGTGCGTAGACCGGAATGGTTTCCCGCCGGATGTCACACCAGCCGACGATGCGCCCCCGATCGTCGGCGACCCAATGCGGATTGCCGAGCCGCAGATTGCGGGCGACGAACGCCGCCGCCTCGTCGAGCGGAAAGCCTTCGACGAACGCGAGATAGCGACGCTCGCGCATCACCGCGGTCGTCACTTCGCAGAACTGCTCGATGTCGGCAACCGTGATCGGGCGGATGACGACCTCGGACGCGGCGGTCACGACCATCGGGCGCTTACGAGCGACCGAGCACGACCGGTCGATCCTGCGGGCTCGCGCGGCCGATCACTTCGCGTTCATCAAGGCGACAGTCACGTCGAGCATGCGATTGCTGAATCCCCATTCGTTGTCATACCAGCTCGACACTTTGACCAGTCGCCCGGAAACCTTGGTCAGTGTCGCGTCGAACGTGGACGATGCGGGGTCGTGGTTGAAATCCGCGGACACCAGCGGTGCCGTGTTGTAACGAAGGATGCCGCCCGACAGCGGCCCGGTCTCCGATGCCGCCTTCATGATCGCGTTCACCTCGTCGACGCTGGTGTCGCGCGCGGCGACGAACGTCAGGTCGACGATCGATACGTTGATCGTCGGCACGCGGATCGCGTAGCCATCGAGCTTGCCGTTCAGTTCCGGCAACACGAGTCCGACCGCCGATGCAGCGCCCGTCTTGGTCGGGATCATGCTCATCGTCGCCGAGCGCGCGCGGCGCAGGTCCTCGTGATACACGTCGGTCAGCACCTGATCGTTCGTGTACGCGTGCACCGTCGTCATCAGCCCGTTGACGACGCCAATGCGCTCGTGCAGCGGCTTGACGAGCGGCGCAAGGCAATTGGTCGTGCACGACGCATTGGAAATCACCGTGTCCGAGCCCTTGAGCTTCTGGTGATTGACGCCGTAGACGACGGTCGCGTCGACGTCCTTGCCGCCCGGCGCCGAAATGATGACCTTGCGCGCGCCGCCGCGCAGATGCGCCGATGCCTTCTCCTTGGTCGTGAAAAGGCCCGTGCATTCCAGCACGACGTCGACGCCGAGCGAGCTCCACGGCAACTTCGCCGGATCGCGCTCTGCGAAGACGCGAATACGGTCGCCATCGACGATCATCGCATCACCTTCGACGTCGACGCGCTTCGGAAAGCGGCCATGCGCCGTGTCGTAACGCGTCAGATGGGCGTTCGTTTCCGGGCTGCCGAGGTCGTTGATCGCGACGACCGCGAGATCGTGGCTGCAGCCATCCTCGTAATGCGCGCGCAGGATATTGCGGCCGATGCGCCCGTAGCCGTTGATCGCAACTTTGATGGTCATGGCGGTTCTCTCCGTGAGGCTTTATGACGTGTGAGCGGGCTGGTCAGTGCATTGAAGCGTCAGGCGCACCTGCGCACGCATCGATCAGCGCGTCGAGGTCGGCAAAACCGTATCCGGCTTCCACCAGCGGTATGCCATCCCATTCGAACGGCTGCTCGACCAGCAACGTCGCACCAAGGCTTTCGTAGAACGCGCGGGCCGGCTTGTTGGCGGCAATCACCCAGACGATCATGCCGTGCGCACCCTGGGCGCGCTCGGCGCGTGCCACATGACCGACGAGGCGCCGGCCGATGCCGGCGCGCTGGAATTCGCGTTCGACGTAGATCGCCGTCAGTTCGGCATTCAGATCATGCCGCGGTTCCCGCAGCAGGTTGCCGGCGGCGAAGCCGACGATTGCGCCGTCGTTCTCGGCGACGAAGACGCTGGCCGCGTTCGACTCGGCCATCAGCACACGATCCCACAGCTGCGTGCTCTGCGCGACATCCATCCCGGCGAGATACGCGTCCGGAACGATGCCGCGATACGTTACGCGCCAGCTTTCGATGCGTACGCGCGCGATCTGCGCCGCGTCCCCGGCCTCGGCCGGTCGAATGACGAGCGTCACCGTGTCGCTAGCGACCGACGATGCCGCGCACGACATCGGCGACGTGGTCGCTCGTGAAGCCGAAATACTTGAAGAGCGTCGCGGCGGGCGCCGATTCGCCGAAGCGGTCGATCCCGATCACCGCGGCACGTGGATCATCGGCCGCGCCCACGTACTTGCGCCAGCCATCCGTTGCGCCCGCTTCGACGGCGATTCTCGGGATGCCCGTCGGCAGCACGTCACGCCGGTACGCCACATCCTCGCGGTCGAAGGCCTGCGTGCACGGCATCGAGACGACGCGAACGTCGATGCCGTCGTTGGCCAGTAACTGACGCGCACCGAGCGCGAGGGGGACTTCCGACCCGGTCGCGATGATCAGCGCGCGCCTGGCGCCGTCGCCTTGCGCAAAATCGGCGAGCACGTAGCCGCCGCGTGCGATCGCGGCAATCGTCGACGCTTCGCGCTCGGCAAACGCGACGTTCTGCCGCGTGAAGAGCAGCGCTGACGGACCGTCGGTGCGCTCGAGCGCGTGCTTCCACGCGACCGCGGTTTCGACGCTGTCGCACGGCCGCCAGACATCAAGTTGCGGGACGAGGCGAAGGCTCGCCGCATGTTCGATCGACTGATGCGTCGGGCCGTCTTCGCCGAGACCGATCGAGTCGTGGGTGAACACGAAGATCGAGCGCAGCTTCATCAACGCGGCCATGCGCACGGCGTTACGCATGTAATCGGAGAACGTCAGGAACGTGCCGTTGTACGGAATGAAGCCGCCGTGCAATGCCAGGCCGTTCGAAATGGCCGCCATCGCGAATTCGCGGACGCCGTAGTTGACGTAGTTACCGGCCTTCGACGAACTGACGGCGATGCTCCCGGACCAGTTGGTGAACACCGATCCGGTGAGGTCCGCCGAACCACCGATCATTTCGGGCAGCAGCTTGGCGTAGGCCTCGATCGCCTGTTGCGACGCCTTGCGCGTGGCGATCGTTTCGCGCCGCGCCGCCTGCGCTGCAATGAAGGCCTCGGCGGCGGCAGCGAAGGAGGCGGGCAACGCGCGTTCATTTCGCCGCGTGAATTCCGCCGCCAGCTCGGGAAACTGCTCGGCGTACCGTGCGAATCGGCGTGACCATTCGCGTTCTTCCGCGGCACCGCGCGCGCGCGCATTCCACGCGTCGTAGATCGGCTGTGGAATCTCAAACGTCGCGTGCGACCACTCGAGCGCCGCCCGAGTCGCAGCGATCTCGCGTTCACCGAGTGCTGCGCCGTGCGTGTCCGCGGTACCGGCCTTGGTCGGCGCGCCCTTGCCGATCGTCGTCTTGCAGCACACCAGCGTCGGACGTTCGACTTCCGCCTTGCCGGCGGCAATCGCGGCGCTGACCGCGCCGACGTCGTGGCCATCGACATTCGGCACCACGTGCCAGCCGTAGGCCTCGAAGCGCTTCGGCGTGTCGTCGGTGAACCAGCCAGATGTCGGACCGTCGATCGAGATGCCGTTGTCGTCGTAGAGCACGATCAGCTTGCCGAGGCCGAGCGTTCCGGCGAGCGAACACGCTTCGTGCGAGATGCCCTCCATCAGGCAGCCGTCGCCGACGAAAACGTACGTGTGGTGATCGACGATCGCGTGGCCCGGACGGTTGAAGTGCGCAGCCAGCAGGCGCTCGGCAAGCGCCATTCCCACGGCGTTGGCAAGCCCCTGGCCGAGTGGTCCCGTTGTCGTCTCGACGCCCGGCGTGACGCCGACCTCGGGGTGGCCGGGCGTCTTCGAGTGCAGCTGCCGGAAGCGGCGCAGTTCGTCGAGCGGCAGATCGTAGCCGGCGAGATGCAGCAGCGCGTATTGCAGCATCGAGCCGTGCCCGTTGGACAGCACGAAGCGATCGCGATCGGGCCAGCCGGGAGTGGCGGGATCGTGCCGCAAATGACGCGTCCACAGCGCGACGGCAATCTCGGCCATGCCCATCGGCATGCCCGGGTGACCTGACTTCGCCGCCTCGACGGCGTCCATCGCGAGCACGCGAATCGCGTTGGCCAGATCGACGTCGCGCACGGATGCAGCGGCCGATTTGTACAGCGTAGCGGATTCGTGCATGCGGAGCGGGTGGGGAGCGAAGGGCCCACGCACGCGCGAACGGTGGCGCGAAGGCCTTGAATTCAATGGCGGAAGCACAACCATTGTGCCATAATTTCTCGTTTCGATTTCGCGCGTGGCGCGGGAGTGGTATCGAATATACGGGAGCGTTGCTGCATTGAATCGCGGCGCTGCTCCATCAGGCACACAACACTGGCAACGGTTGCTCCGGGATCCGGAAGACGCCCGCGCGGAAGGCAGTTCCTGGAGGGTACATGCGATGGAAGGAATTCATCTGCTGGGCGAGTGGTACGGCTGCCCGGCCGACGAGCCGTTGCTGACGCAGGCAGATGCATTGCGTGATCTGTGCCGTCGTGCGGTTGACGCATCGGGACTCACGATCGTCGGCGACCGCTTTTTCCAGTTCGAACCGCAGGGCGTCACCGGTACGGTGCTGCTCGCCGAGTCGCACCTCGCGATCCATACGTGGCCCGAAGCCGGGTTCGTGACGGTCGACGTTTACGTCTGCAATTACACGACCGACAACACCGCGAAGGCCGAGCGCGTGTTCGAAGCGCTCGAGGCGGCGTTGAAGCCCGCGCGCAAGCGATTCCAGGCTATTCACCGCGGCGGCCGCGACACCGAATCCGTGAAGCTCGGCGCCGAGCTCGCATCGACGGTACGCAGTCATCACGCATGACGAATGACGCGGCGTCGGGCGATCTGCTGCCCGGCGTGATGACCGAATATCTGACCGACGACTGGGGGCTGTTCGTTCGTTCGGCAGGAACGATCGCTTCGTTTCGTTCCGAGTACCAGGCGGTCGAGGTTCATGACAGCGAGCCGTTCGGCAAGCTGTTCCGCCTCGACGGCCACTTCATGACGTCCGAGCGCGACGAGTTCTTCTATCACGAGAACCTCGTCCACATCGCGGCGCTCGCGCATGGCGGTCCGGAGCGTGCGCTGATCGTCGGTGGCGGCGACGGCGGTTCCGCCGAGGAGCTGTTGAAGCATCCGTCGATGCGCACGGTGACGATTGCCGAGATCGACGCGTCGGTCATCGACATCGCGCGCGAACATCTCGAAGCCGTACATCACGGTGCGCTCGACGATCCGCGCGTGAGCGTACGCGTCGGTGATGGTTTCCAGTTCGTTCGCGAAACGGACGAGATCTACGATCTGATCGTGCTCGATCTCACCGACCCGGGAGGCCCGTCGACCGAGCTCTACACGTCCGACTTCTACCGTGCGTGCGCCAGTCGGCTGACGCCAAGCGGCGCGATGACGATGCACATCGCGAGTCCGGTCGCGCATCCGATGCGGATCCGCGAAACGCTCGCCGACCTGCGACGCGCGTTCA
>JAICVH010000655.1 GCA_025935435.1 Burkholderiales bacterium | reverse complement strand
GCAGCCGGAACACATAAATGCCGTCTGCATCGGGTGTGAAACGCGCCTGCGCATGGTCCGCGTCACGGATGTCGGCAAGCGTCGACCGGCTGCCCGCGGGCCGCGCAACGAGGCTCCACGCGTAGCTCAATCCGTTCGACGCGGGGTTCGCATCATGGCTCGTCGAGCCGTCGAGCGCGATTTCGTCGCCGATGGCGGTTGCGCGCGCGTCGACCAACGGCGGCATCAGGCCCGTACGAGCACGCACCTGCGTCAGAGCGTGCGTCACGAATTCGCCATCGCCGACCTGCAGCGCCACGACATAGTCGCCCTCGGCATCGGGCGTGAAGCGCGCGATGGCGTTCTCGGCGGCATTCATGTCGGCGTCGCGTAGTCGACTTCCTCGTGGCACCGATGCGAACAACCATCGAAACGCCAATGCTCCGGCGTCGGGATCGAAGCTGCGTTGCGCATCGACTTCGACCGGGGTTCCGACGGTGACGTAACGGACGTCATCGACGAGCGCGACCGGAGCCGCATTTCCGACGTACGCATTCACCGTGACTTCCGCTGGCGCGCTCACGCTTCCATCGCTTGCGACGACCGCGAGCTGCAGTACATACGCGCCGGGAACATCGGGCACGAGCACGGGTGCGGGCGACGTCGTGTCGATCGACGCCGTACTCCCCGGCGGCGCGTTCGCAATGCTCCAGCGATAGGTTATGAGCGCGCGTTCAAGAACGCCCGCATCTGCAGCGGGATCGTGACTGTTGCTGCCGTCGAGGGTGACAGCGTCACCGACGTGCGCGGACAGATCGTGCCCCGCATGCGCGACCGGTGGATCGATCCGGAATGCGGCTCGCTGCACGGCAGCGGCGGCGGTAGCCGGAAGCAATGTCCCGAAGATGAAAAGCGCGACGACGACCACCGAAGCGCGCAGGGTTGAGGATGCGCAAATCCTGCCGGTGACATGGTCGGCGAGCGCGAGCCGCATTTCAACTCCGTGCATTCCGTTCGGATGGTGCCGGCCAAATGATGGATGCGCGCCGCGCGCGGGTCCGAACACGGACAGTAGCAAACAATCGCGGGCCGCGTGCGTGTCGGGAGACCGACGGCGCGCGTTGACAAGGCAAAGGGCAAGGACCGACCATAACGCGTGGCGCATTGCGCATCGGGTTCTGGTCATGAAAACGTCAAGACGTAGTTTCCTCAAGACGGCCGCGGCCGGCGGCGCAGCCGTCACGCTGCCTGCGACGACGGCAAGCGCACGCAGTCTGCATGCGCTCTCGTCGAAGAAGATCGTCGCGTTGTTCGACACGCTGCCGGGCGATGTCGCGTTCAAGATCCTCGTCCCCGACGCACACGGTAAAAAGGCGTTCGTCGCAGAGCGTAACGCCGACCGGATGCTCTTCGTCGCCAGCGCCAACAAGACGTTCGTGCTGTGCGAGGCGCTGCGCCAGATCGACTCGCCGGAGGTCGTCGAGATCCTCGAAGACCGCGAACTCGCGCTCGATGACAGCGTATGGTCGTTCGGCAGCCCGATATTCAACCCGCCGAACCTCGCCGGCATCGTCAGCGAACGCACGGCGATGGAAGCGATGATTCTGCGCAGCGACAACACGGCGACCGACATGATGTTCAAGGTCGCCGGCGCCGATAACGTGCGCGCCTTCATTGCGTCCGCCGGACTGTCGAACACGCTCGTGCCGGACAGCACGCGCGTCTTCACCGGCTACCTGTTCGGCGCACCGGACTATAAGAACTTGACGTGGGAGGAACTGCAGCAAGTCGTGACGCAGCCACAGGCGCATCCGCTGCTGAACAACGTGCAGACGCTCGCGTCCTCGGCCAACGACCTGGTTTCGTATTACTCGAGGGCGCTTCAGGGCGCGTTCTTCGACCACGCCGAAACGCTGAACGAATACGGGCGCGTGCTGTCGCTGTGCGTTTTCATCTACCTGGTGCCGCTGCCGCTCGGTGCGAGCGTCTATACGAAGAGCGGCAACGCCGATTCACCGGGATTT
>JAICVH010000108.1 GCA_025935435.1 Burkholderiales bacterium | reverse complement strand
GAAATGCCTTCATTGCGGCGCGTATAGACGTCGCGCGCCTTCTTGATTGCCATCTCGGCGTCGGGCGCGTGCAGGCTGCCGACGTGCTTGTGCGCGAGCCCATGCTGCGAGCGGCTGAACACTTCCCACAACGGCCATTCGCTGCTCATCCGACCTCCGCTCGCACCGAAAACCCGAATCGCCGAACTACGCCGCGTGCTTGGCGTTGCGCGACGCGCGTTTCTGCGCATGTGCGATCGCGGCGTCGCGTACCCAGGCGCCCTCCTCCCAGGCAGCGATTCGCGTGCGCAGCCGGTCGCGATTGCACGGGCCGTGGCCCTTGATGACGTCGTGGAATTCCTGCCAGTCGATTTCGCCGAAGTCGTAATGACCGCGCGCCTCGTTCCACACGAGCTTGTCGTCCGGCATGCGCAGGCCGAGGAAATCCGCCTGCGGCACCGTCTGATCGACGAAGCGCTGCCGTAGTTCGTCGTTGGACAACAGCTTGATCTTCCAGCGCGCCGACTGCGCGCTGTGGACGCTCTCCGCATCGGACGGCCCGAACATCATCAGCGACGGCCACCACCAGCGGTTCAGCGCATCCTGCGCCATTGCCTTCTGCGCCGCGGTGCCGCGACACAGCGTCAGCATGATGTCGAAACCCTGTCTCTGATGAAACGACTCCTCCTTGCACACGCGGATCATCGCGCGCGCGTAGGGTCCGAAACTGCAACGGCACAGTGGGATCTGGTTCATGATCGCCGCGCCGTCGACGAGCCAGCCGATGGCACCGATGTCTGCCCACGTGAGCGTCGGGTAATTGAAGATCGACGAGTACTTCACCTTGCCCGCGTGCAGGTCGGCGATCATCTGGTCGCGCGAGACGCCGAGCGTTTCCGCCGCGCAATACAGGTACAGGCCATGGCCGGCTTCGTCCTGCACCTTCGCCATCAGGATCGCTTTCCGCGCCAGCGACGGGGCGCGCGTGATCCAGTTGCCTTCCGGCAACATGCCAACGATCTCCGAATGCGCGTGCTGCTGGATCTGGCGGACCAGCGTGCGCCGGTACGCCTCGGGCATCCAGTCCTTCGGCTCGATCTTCACGTCGGCATCGACCCGGGCCTGAAACGCGCGCTCGTCGGGCGTCAGATCGGCGTCGTCCTGGACCTTCTTCAGTCCGGTTTCCACCAGTTGTGCGTACATCGCGTCTCCGGGAGATGAGGCTGCGTGCGCTGCCTGACGCGCGCTTCCGCGATGATAACGCCGCGCACAGTTCGCTTCGTGAACTCAACGCCAACCGCGCGCGATTGCGCGATGCAGGCGATTGTACAGTCGGACAGCAACGCGCGGCCCTCGTTCGCGGGGAACCATCACCTCCCTGGGTGATTGCGCCGGGACCGGCAAGATCACGACCCGCAGCGGCGGCGCGTAGCGACCGACGACCGACGCAATCAGGCTTTGCTTGCGCGGGTCGACGCCTAGCGTCCGACCATCGCGAGGACGTCGGCCTTCAGGAAGCGCTCGACGACAAGCATGAAGCCGATCGAAGGCACGAGCAGTAGCAGTGCAGTGATCGACGCGATCTGGTAGTTCCCACCCATGCTCGCGTTGAACATCAGCAACGGCAGCGTCGTAACATCCGGCACGCCGACGAAATACGTACCGGTGAACTCGTCGAGCGATTCGAGGAACACGAAGATTGCGCTCGCCATCAGGCCCGGAGCGGCGAGCGGCAGCGTGACGGTGCGAAAGCAGGTCCACGGCGACGCACCGATGTTGCGCGCCGCCTCCTCCAGCGATCCGTCGATCGACGCGAATGCCGCAGACGCGATCCACACGGCGAGCACCAGTCCGTGCGATGCATGCACGAGCACGACTCCAGTGATCGTCCCGGCAAGGCCGATCTGGTAGAAAACCTGTGCGATGTTGACGTAGACCGGAAGGTTCGGCACCGCCTGCGGTAGCAAAAACGCGAGCAGGATCAGCCCGCGCCACGGCAGCTTCAGTCGCCCGAGGGCATAACCGGCGGGAATTGCCACCGCGAGGCTGAACGCGACCGTCAGGAGCGCAATCCACACGCTGGTTCCAAGCGACGCGATCGCGTTGCCGCGCGGGGCGAAGACGCGTTCCCAAAATGTGAAGCCGTACTGCGAGGGCAGCTTGCTCGGGAAATACCAGCGTTCGGCGAAGGCCCACAGCACGAGATTCAAAAGCGGCCCGAAGATGACGAACGCGAAAAGCGCGAGCAGCAGCGCGCGCAGCACGTTCGGTCCGAGCCGCGATGCGATCGTCACCGGTATGCGCGCGGTGTGGGCTGCGTCATGCGGCCGTCTCGGCTCGCCGGACGGCGTGTCGCAGGTAGAACGCCGCGCCGAAGGCCGCCAAGAGCAGCGACAGCAGGCACAGCGCGTTCGCGACCGCGTAATCGGCGAACGTGTTGATCCGGTAGGCGACGTCGACGGTGATCATCGTCGGCGAATTGGGATTGATCATCAACGGCACCGACAGTACGGAAAGCATCGTGACGAACGACAGCACCAGTCCGACGAGCAGCGTCCCTCGTACCTGGGGCAGCACGATTTCGACGAGCACGCGCCATCGAGGCGCGCCGAGGTTGCGCGCTGCTTCGATGTGCTCGCGGTGCATCGCGGCCATCGCGCCGGCGAGCAGCAGCGTTACGAACGGAGCCTGCTTCCAGACGAACGCGATGACGATGCCGCGCCAGTCGAGCATCGATTCCGCCGAGATCGGGTCGATCAGCCCGCCGCCGATCAGCACGTGGTTCAGCATGCCGTTCTTCGCGAGGAACGTTCGCATCACCTGCCCTGCGACGACGAACGGAATGAACAGCGGCCAGCGATAGAGCCAGCGCAGGATGGCGACGGCGCGCGGGTTTTCGCCGAGCGTCAGATAACCTGCAATCGCAATCGCGACGAGCGCTATCAGCAGCGTCGACAACGCCACGATCGCGACGGTGAACACCAGGTCGCGCGTGTAGAGCTCGAGCGACTTCTCGAAGTGCGCGAGCGTGAATCCGCCATCGGCCGCGCGAAACGCGCCAATGGCGGACAAGAACAGCGGGATGACGAAGAACAGCCCGACGACGACGAGCGCCGGCAGGATCAGCGCGATGCCCGTCCAGCGACCCCGATTGCTGGACGGGCCTGGGGCGATCGCCGTATCCGCGAGCGTCGCCACGCGGATTACTTCAACACGACGCGCTCGTAGCCTTCGACGATGTCGGTGAAATATTGCGACAGCGGGAAGGGCCGTCCGTTCTTCGACAGGTCGGCGGGCGAGATGTCGGTGAAGAGCTTGTTCCACGCGGCCGGTTCCATCTTCGACTGCACGTACTGCGGATCGATGCCCGGATACCAGTTGAACTGCTTGACGATGCCATCGGCCTGCACTTCCGGGCTCTCGGCGAAGTCGATGAACTTCTTCGCCATCGCCGCGTTCGCCGCCTTGGCCGGGATCACGTAATACATCGGCTGTCCCGGCAGGCCGGGTGACGGCAGTGCAAGCTTCACCTTCGGGTTCATCTTCCCGTCGGCCATCCACGTGTAGAACATGTCGACCCACACGGGACCCATCGATATTTCGCCGCGATTCAGCATGTCGAGCGTGCCGGCATTACCCGGTGTCATCACGACGTACTGATTGAAATCCTTGAGGCTCGTCAGCGATTTTTCGATCGTGGCTTTGGCGGCGGGATCGTAAGGGCCCTTTTCCAGCTTGTCGCCCATGCCGCTGTTCGCGGCGACCCAGCCCATCACGAAGCCCACGCCGGACATCCCGCCCTTGACGCCGTTGTAGCCGAACTGCTTCGGGTTCTTTTTCACCCAGTCGGACAGTTCGGTGAAGCTCTTCGGTGGCGCCTTGACCAGATCGGGGTTGTACGCAAACGCGATCTGGCTGTGGAACATCGGCAGCACGTAGCCGTCGACATCCGCGCCGAGCGCGTTCTTTGCGGTGTCGCGCGACACGAGCTTGCCTGCGGCGATTTCATTGCGGTACGGCATCAGAAGCTTTTCGGAAACCATCGTCGCCGCGCCCCGCTGATGCACGACAGCGACATCGACGTCCCACGAAGCCGCGCCGGCCTTCTGCTGCGCCGAAAGTTTCTCGTAGATCTTCTGCGAGCCCGAATCACCAGGCCCCGTACCGACGGCGCGCACCTTGACGCCGGGGTTCATCTGCTCGAACTTGGGTCCGAGATAGTTGTTGACGTAGTCGACCATGTTCTGGTCGCCGGCGGACACGACGTTGAGCGTCGTCTGCGCGGCCGCGGGCGCGGCAGCGGCAACGCCAAGCGCCGCAACGGACAACAGCAAGCGAAACTTCATGACTTTCTCCCGAATCGTTTGAACACTGATTACCGACGATTGCCTGACCGCGCCTGGATCAGTGGGCCGACGCAGCGCGCGGAAACAACAACAAGGCATCGCGAGGAACGATGACGGCGACCGGCGCGCCTTCGTCGATGCGATGTGAAGCGTGCGCCCAGACGTCCGCGCCGTCCGTGCGCACCCGATACCGATAACCCTGTCCGACGTAGAGCGTCTGGATCACCTCGCCTGCGAGATGCAGATCAGTTGCGCCGACTGCCCCGCCCGGCGCGTCGATGCGTGCGACGTCGCTCCGAAAGTGCGCGGTGACCGGCTCGCCCTGGCCCGATTGCACGAGCCGGCCGTCGCTCGCACGTGTCAACCCGATCGCATTGTCGGCACCCATGAACCCGGCGACGAACGCCGACGCGGGCTGATGGAAAATCGCCTCCGGCGACCCGTACTGGACGACGTTGCCTGCGTCGAGTACGGCGATGCGATCGGCGAGCGTCAACGCTTCCTCGCGATCGTGCGTCACGTACACGGCGGTGATTCCGATGCGCTTCTGCAGCGCACGCAACTCGTGTCGCAGCTCGATCCGTACCTTGTAGTCGAGATTCGACATCGGCTCGTCGAGCAGCAGAAGCTTGGGGTCGACGGCGAGCGCGCGGCCGAGCGCGACACGCTGCCTCTGACCGCCCGACAGCTGCGTGACCGGCCGCGGGCCGAAGCCCTGCATCTGCAACAACGACAGCATCTCGTCGACGCGGCGTGCGATCGCCTCCTTCGACGCGCCGCGCATGCGCAAGCCGTAGCCAATGTTGCCGGCGACCGTCATGTGCGGCCACAGCGCGTACGACTGGAACATCATCGCCGTGCCGCGCTTCTCCGGCGGCAGCGACGTGATGTCGCGTCCGTCAACGCGGATGCGTCCCGCCTGTGGCGTCACGAATCCGGCAATCGAGCGCAACAGCGTCGTCTTGCCGCAACCGGAAGACCCGAGGAGGGCGACGAGTTCGCCGCGTGCAACGTCGAGCGTGACGTCGGTCAGGACACGTGTGCCGTCGTAAGCGACGGACACGTTTTCAATGGACAGGTACGGCTGCATGTCGGCGCGATTCTACTCGTGCGCCACGATGCGCGGTGAACTGTCCGGCGGCCTCTCGAGTTGTTGCTGCGGTGCAATATGCAACCGGTTCAGGCCGTCGGCACGACACGCCGGTGGAGTGAACGCTTAGGCGCCCGGCGGCAGCGCCTCAGCGCTAAACCTGGATCGGCTCCTCGTCATCATCGTCATCGTCATCGTCCCCCCCGTCGTCATCCGGAGGATCGCCAATCGGCGTCTCGTCGTCGTCGTCATCATCGTCGCCGGGCCCGGCGCGCAGCCGTTCGTCGCCAGGGCGTGCCAACTGCAGCAACCGTGGCCGCGACCCGCTCACTGCGGAATACGGAGGTTCTGGCCCGGATAGATCTTGTCCGGCGATTTCAGCATCGGCTTGTTCGCCTCGAAGATCTTCATGTACTGGTTCGCGTCACCGTAGTAATGCTTCGAGATCTTGGAAAGCGTATCGCCCGAGACGACCGTGTAGTACTTGGCTTCCGGTCCGCTCTGGTCGACGCTCAGCATGTCCTTGACGGCCGCGACGCCCGCGACGTTGCCGCAGCAGAGCACGATCTTTTCTCGCGTCTCCTGATCCGGCGCCACGCCGAATACCGTCGCGGTGGAGGTCTTGCCGTCATACGTGACCGTGAGCCCGGTCGCCGACAGGTTCTGCGACTTGATGTATTCGACGATCGCATCGCCCGCCGCCGCGTTGGCTGCCTGCACCTTCGCGTCGTTCGACGCCTCCGCCGCCGCATCTTTGGTCGCTGCCTGCGCAACGCCACGTCCGAAGAGCTTCTCACCTGCATCCTTGACGAAGTCAATCAATCCCATCGGTCGCTCCTCGCAAGATAATTTTCGAAACGCTGCTGTCCAACCGCATCGTGCCAACGCGGATCGGGCAATCAGCATAACACCGCGCCTCCGCTTTTTCTCACTGTCCACGCGCCGGTTTCATTGCAAAAGATGCAAGTCCGCGTAAGCCCTTCGGCCGTTGAAAAATTTTCACACTTCCTGGAGTCCGCCTCATGAACGCACATTCGCAGCCACGCACCGACAAGCCGATCCGCGAGCCGATGCCGCCGTTTCCCGAGCAGCATCAGGAAGGTGTCGGCCTGGAACAGAAGCTCGACCCGCAACCGCGTTATCAGGCGGAGGCGTACCGGCCGGCGGGTAAGCTCGAAGGCAAGGTCGCCCTGATCACCGGCGGGGACTCTGGCATCGGCCGCGCAGTCGCCGTGCTGTACGCGCGCGAAGGCGCCAGCGTCGCGATCACGTACCTCCCCGAGGAACAACCCGACGCCGATGAAACGAGGCGCGCCATCGAGGCTGCGGGTGCGAAATGCATGGCGGTGGCGGGTGATCTCACCGATGCGTCGTTCTGCGACGAAATCGTCGAGAAGACGGTGAAACACTTCGGCCGCATCGATATTCTCGTCGCCAACGCGGCGCACCAGAATCGCAAGCCAAAGCTGGAAGACGTGACCGACGAGGAGTTCGACGCGACGTTCAAGACCAACATCTATTCGTATTTCCGTCTGTCGCGCGCCGCACTGCGTTCGATGAAACCGGGCAGCGTGATCATCGCGACGAGCTCGGAAACCGGCATCAAGGGCAGCGAGCAGCTGCCCGACTATTCGGCGACCAAGGGTGCAATCAACGCGTTCACGAAATCGCTCGCGGTCAACCTGATCGACAAGGGCATCCGCGTGAACGCCGTGGCGCCGGGCCCGGTGTGGACGCCGCTCAATCCCTCGGACGACGGCATGACACCGAAGCGCGTCGCGACCTTCGGCCAGGACAGCCCGATGGGCCGTCCGGCACAGCCGGAGGAACTGGCGCCCGCGTACGTGTTCCTCGCGTCGAACGCCGATTCGTCGTACATCACCGGCACCGTGCTGCAGGTGATGGGCGGCGAGACGACAGGCGGCTGAGGTGACCTGCGCCAATCCATTTGCGCCACAGAACGGTAACGCCGCGTCATCCCGGTAAATCCGGCGCCGGCGTGCG
>JAICVH010000196.1 GCA_025935435.1 Burkholderiales bacterium | reverse complement strand
AGATCGGCGTAGATCGCATCGAACGTATCCGGATGCTTGGCGTCGAGCGTCGCCAGCGCCGCATCCGTTTGCTTCTCGTCGAGTTGCACCTGCGCAAGGCGATAGCGGCCGATCGCCTGCAGCTCGTCTTCCTTCGCGTGTTCGAGCACCCATGCGTATTGCGCCTTTGCGCCGTTGCGATCGCCGCTGTCGTAGAGCAGTTTGCCGAACAACAGCGCCGCGCGGGGTGCATAGCCGGTGCCTGCGTAGCGGTCGGTGATCTGCGCCGCGGCATCCTTGGCTTTCGCTGAGTCCTTGGCGCGCACCGCTTCGCTCACCGCGGTGTAAAGCACCGACGCGTCTTCGGCGCGCTTGGCGGCCCACCAGCGATAACCCTGAACGCCGGCGATCACCAGCACGGCGAGCACCAGTCCGACGGTGACGGCACCGCCGTAGCGCGCCCACCACGCCTTCAGTTCGTCGATCTGGTCCTGTTCTTCGAGATCATAGACAGCCATATTCATCCTTCGACGTGTTGAGTGCGGCGAAACGCGCGTGCAGGTCGCGCAGCGGCACGGCGACCTGTTCACCGCCGTCGCGCAGCGTCTTGATCGCCACCGTCTCGACGCTCGCCTCGTCGTCGCCGATGATCAGTGCGAGCCGTGCGCCGCTGGCATCGGCCTTTTTCATTTGCGACTTGAAGCTGCCGCCGCCTGCGTGCAGCACGATCGATGCGCCGTGATCGCGCAGTGACTCGGCGACGCGCCGCGCGAGCACTCCGGCCCGCTCGCCGACGTGCACGACGTACGCGTCCGGCGCCGTGACGCGCGTCGCGCCCTCTGCGTGCAGCAGCAGGATCATCCGTTCGATGCCGATTGCAAATCCGCAAGCAGGAGTCGGCTTGCCGCCGAGAGCTTCGAACAATCCATCGTAGCGACCGCCGCCCGCGACCGTCCCCTGCGCGCCAAGCGCATCGGTCACCCACTCGAACACCGTCCGGTTGTAGTAATCGAGGCCCCGGACGAGTCGCGGCTCGATCGTGTAGCCGATGCCCGCCTCGTCGAGCAGCGCGCGAAGCGCATCGAAATGCGCGCGCGACGCAGCTCCGAGACCGTCGAGCAGTCGCGGCGCGTCGGCGATCAACCCGGCAAGCGCCGGATTCTTGCTGTCGAGGATGCGCAGCGGATTCGCGTGCAGGCGGCGCTGCGCATCGTCGTCGAGATCGGAACGATGGCGCTCGAAGTACTCGATCAATGCCGCGCGGTGCGCGCGCCGCTCGTCGGCATCGCCGATCGAATTGATCGTGAGCGCGATTCCGTCGAGGCCGAGCGCACGCCACAGTCGCGCGAGCATGACGATCTGCTCGGCATCGACGTCAGGACCGGCGAATCCGAGCGCCTCGACGTCGAGCTGGTGAAACTGGCGGTAACGTCCTTTTTGCGGCCGCTCGTGACGGAACATCGGGCCACCGGTCCACACGCGCAGCGGCCGCTCGTAGGTCAGGCTGTGCTCGATTGCGGCGCGCACGATGCCGGCGGTCGCCTCCGGCCGCAGCGTCAGGCTGTCGCCGTTCAGCTTGTCGTCGAACGTGTACATCTCCTTCTCGACGACATCGGTGTGCTCGCCGATGCTGCGAACGAAGAGAGGCGTCGGCTCGACGATCGGTACGCGCAGGTGACGGTAACCATAGCGCTCGAAGACGTCGCGCGCGGTGTCCTCGAAGCGCTGCCACGCGCAGGCTTCGTCGGGAAGCACGTCGTTCATGCCGCGCACCGCCTGCAGTGCCGTTGCCATCGTGATCGACGTCGCTTACTTGAGTGCGACGCGCGCGACGCCACCGCGCGTATAGGGGGCAAGGTCGAGCGCCTGGCCGCGAAACGTGACGCCGACCTCGCGCGCGTTGCCGAGCGCGAGCTCGAACGGCGGCGTGCCCGACACCGTCTGCGTCATGCCCGCACCGCCGGTCATCTGCAGGATCACGCGGCCGCTCGCGTCCTTGACTTCTGCCCATGACGTGCCCTGGAAGGCGAGCACGAGCACCGCGTCGGTGGTCGTCGCCGTCGTGGTGCCGGTCGCAACCGGCGCGCTGGCGGGCGCGGGTGTTGCCGGCGCCGTTGCCGCCTGCGCGGTGCCTGCAGCGTCGCGCGACGCGGTTGCCGGATTCGACGGGGCGTCGACGAGCGGATTCGACAGCGGCGCCGATGCCGTTGCGCCGGGCGGGGTCTCCGCGGTCGGCGCCTGCGCGGGCGCGGCCGGCGACGTCGCGCTGCCCGCGCGCGCGGGAGCGTCGCGTGATTCGAGCGCGTTCTGCCGTGTGTATTCGTAGAACCCTGCCGCGCCCGCGATCGCAACGAGCAGCAGGGGGAACAGCCACCGCAGCGACGACGTCCTGGACACCCCGTCGATCGGCATTTCGCCCATCGGGCGGCGCGTCGGCGCAAGCGCCGGCCGCTCGAGTGCGTGCGCCGTGTCTGCGGCAGGCAGCAGCGCGAGCACGTCGTCGGAATCGAGTTGCATCAGCCGCGCGTAATTGCGCGCAAAGCCGCGAATGAACGTGCGGCCGGGAAGACGCTCCCAGTCGTCGCTCTCGAGTGCCTGCACCTGGCGCGGCGCCAGCTTGAGCTGCTGCGCGACGTCCTCGAGCGACCAGCCCGCCGCCTCGCGCGCCGCGCGCAGCCGGCCGCCGGCCGTGACGGGCAGCGGCGCTGCGCGGGCCGCTTCCTCGCCGGGGGACACGTCCGTCACTCGCACGTGCCGCCAGCGAGCGCCTTCGCCTCCGGCGAATCCGGCCAGCGGTTTCGCAATTGCGATGCGTACGAGCGCTCGGCTTCGCGGTCGCCCTGCTTGCGCTCGATGCACACACCGAGGTACAGCGCTTCGGGCGGAGGCGTCGCCTGCTGCATCACGGGGCGCATCCACGCCCGCGCCTCGCCGACACGCGCTTCGCGATACGCGAGCAGCGCCAGGTTGTACGCGGCGACCGGGTTGCCTGGGGACACGGTCAGCGCGCGACGAAAGAAGTCGTCGGCGTTGCGTGTCTGCCCGAGCGCGACGCTGCATTTGCCCGCATTGATCAGCGCGATTTCCTGCGACTTGAACAGCGGGTCGCGCAGTACCTGCTCGAACTCCGTCATCGCCTCGCGGGCACGTCCGGTGGCACACAGATACGCGCCCCAGTTCGCGCGGATGTCCGAGTCGTTGGGCGCGAGCGTGATCGCCTGGCGAAAACTTTCCTCGGCCTTGTCTCGCTCGCCGAGCATTGCATAAACCAGCCCGTAGATGTTGTAGAGCTTCGGATACGACGGATCGAGCGCTCTTGCCGCACCGAGCTCCTCGAGCGCGATGTCCATCTGCCCGCGCTCGTAATAGCCGGCCGCGAGCTCGGTTCGAATCGCCGCGCGTTGCTGTGGCGTTGCCTCCTGCGCCTTGATCGGCGTTGGATCGGGCGGCGGCGGTTGTGGCGGCGACGTCGGCTTCGACGCGCAGCCGGTCATCAGCAGCGCAACGGCGGTGAGCCAGGGGAACGACAATCGTTTCATTGCAGGCAAATCATGCGGTGACGAAGACGGCGCGGTATCAGCGCGCGACGACCGGGATGCGCGCGGCGAGACGTCGCTTCGTGCGGTCCTGCACCTGTCCCGCGAGCTGACCGCAGGCGGCGTCGATATCATCGCCGCGCGTGCGACGAATCGTCGCCACGATGTTCGCATCCTGCAGCACCTGCGCAAACGCGCGGATGCGCTCGCGCGGTGTCGTCGAGAAGTCCGTGCCGGGAAACGGGTTGAACGGAATCAGGTTGAGCTTGCAGGGCACGTCGCGCACGAGATCGATCAACGCGCGCGCGTGCTGACGCGAATCGTTGATGCCATCGAGCATCACGTATTCGAACGTGATGAAGTCGCGCGGCGCACGTTCCAGATAGCGCTGGCAGGCGGCCATCAACGACGCGAGTGGATGCTTGCGATTGATCGGCACCAGCCGATCGCGCAACGCGTCGGTCGGTGCATGCAGCGATACCGCGAGCGCAACCGGGCATTCGTCGCGCAGCCGGTCGATCCACGGCACGAGCCCCGACGTAGACAGCGTGACGCGGCGACGCGACAGGCCGTACGCGTGATCGTCGAGAAACGTGCGCAGCGCCGGCACGACGTTGTCGAAGTTGGCAAGCGGCTCGCCCATGCCCATCATCACGACATTGGTGATCGGTGCGCGGATGTGGCCCCCCCACGCTTGCGGCTGCGCCGCTGCGCTGCCCCCCGAGGGGGCGCAATTCGCGCCTTGGGGCGGCCCGGCGGCGCGAATGTCGGTTCCAGCCTCCGCAAGCAGCGCGCGATTCGCGTGCCACAACTGGCCGACGATCTCGCCGGTCGTCAGGTTCCGATTGAAGCCCTGCTTGCCGGTCGAGCAGAACGCGCAGTCGAGCGCACAGCCCGCCTGCGATGAAATGCACAGCGTCCCGCGATCGTCTTCGGGGATGTAGACCGCCTCGACGGCGTTGCCGTTGCCGGCGTCGAGCAGCCACTTGCGCGTGCCGTCGGCGGCCGTCGTGTCATGCAATACGCGCGGCGCGCGGATTTCGGTTTCCGCCGCCAGCATTTCACGCAGCGGTTTGGCGAGATCGGTCATTGCGCGCGCGTCCGACACGAAGCGCTGATGCACCCAGCGCAACACCTGCCGCGCGCGAAACGGCGGGTGACCGCGTTCGCCGAACCAGGCGACGAGCGCCGCAGGTTCGAGATCGAGCAGGTTAATCATCGAGCAGGCGCGTGCGACGATCCGCGCCGTCAGCGGCTATAGATCGTGTGCGCAGGGAAGAAGTAGGCGATCTCGGTGGCCGCCGTCTGCGGCGCGTCCGAACCGTGCACCGCGTTCGCATCGATCGAAGCCGCGAAGTCCGCGCGAATCGTTCCGCGGGCGGCCTGCTTGGGATCCGTTGCACCCATCAGCTCGCGGTTCCTGGCGATCGCGTTCTCGCCTTCGAGCACCTGGATCATCACCGGGCCGGTCGTCATGAAGTCGACGAGATCGCGAAAGAACGGCCGTTCGCGATGCACGGCGTAAAAACCCTCGGCGTCGGTGCGGGACAACCACAGCATGCGCGCGGCTGCGATCTTCAGCCCGGCCTTCTCGAAGCGGGCGTAGATCTCGCCGATGGCGTTTTTCGCCACGGCGTCGGGTTTGATGATCGAAAGCGTGCGCTCAACCGCCATTCGGCTCCGGCTCCATAAAAGCGAGTAAATTCAAAATTGTAACACGCGCGGGCGCGTCTTTGCACCCGAAGCAGCCGCGTCGCGGTGCGCGCACGTCGAGGGCAACCGACGTGTCGCGTATGTGCGAGGGCGGTCGAGCAGGCGTGCGATGCAACGCCCGCTTGCGAGCAGGCGATAGCGCGGCGGCATCGCGGCGCGACTACATCATTCCGAGCGCCTTCGGGAGCCAGATCGACAGCGCCGGCCAGTAAGTGACGACGACGAGGAACACGAGCATCGTCAGCAGCCAGGGCCATACGGCGACCGTGAGCTCGGT
>JAICVH010000192.1 GCA_025935435.1 Burkholderiales bacterium | reverse complement strand
GCGACGGCGATGGTCGCCGCCAGCGGCAACATCTACTACGGGCTGTGGTATCCGATCGTCGTCGCGCTGATCACGGCCGTCATCGGCTTCCTGTTCCTGTACGAAACGAAGGACACCGACATGGAAAACGACATCGTGCCGGGCTCGGCGGCCGCGCGACGCTGATTCCGCGCGCGAGCTGGATCGCTGCATAAAAAACCCCGGCCGCGATGGCCGGGGTTTTTTTGTCTCTCGCCGTTACGGCGCCTGCCGTCTCAATTCACGATCTGCCGCAATTCACCGGCCTTGTATTTCGCCGCCATCCGGTCGAGCGGGACGGGCTTGATTTTCGACGCCATGCTGGCGCAGCCGAACTGCTGGTACCGCTCCTTGCAGATCCCCTTCGCCGCGGCCATCGCCGGTTTCAGGTAGTCGCGCGGATCGAACTTCGAACGGTTTTCCGCCATGAAGCGGCGAATTGCGCCGGTCATGGCGAGGCGGATGTCGGTGTCGATGTTGACCTTGCGCACGCCGTGTTTGATGCCTTCCTGGATTTCCTCGACCGGCACGCCGTACGTCTCCTTCATGTCGCCACCGAATTCGCGGATCTCGGCGAGCAGGTCCTGTGGCACCGACGAGCTGCCGTGCATGACGAGGTGCGTGTTCGGGATGCGCCGGTGAATGGCCTTGATGCGATCGATCGCCAGGATGTCGCCGGTCGGCTTGCGAGAAAATTTGTACGCACCGTGCGACGTGCCGATGGCGATCGCGAGCGCATCGAGCTGCGTCGCATTGACGAAATCTGCCGCCTGGTCGGGATCGGTCAGCAGCATTTCGCGCGTCATCGTGCCCTCGGCACCGTGTCCGTCCTCCTTGTCGCCTTTCATCGTTTCGAGCGATCCGAGGCAGCCGAGCTCGCCTTCGACGGTCACGCCGATCGCGTGCGCCATGTCGACCACCTTGCGCGTCACGTCCTTGTTGTAGTCGTAATCAGCGATCGACTTGCCGTCCTCCTCGAGCGAGCCGTCCATCATCACCGACGAAAAGCCGAGGCGCATCGCGCCGAGGCAGACCGCTGGTGACTGTCCATGGTCCTGGTGCATCACGACCGGTATCTGCGGATACGATTCGACGGCCGCCTCGATCAGATGGCGCAGGAACGTCTCGCCCGCGTATTTGCGAGCGCCCGCGGACGCCTGCATGATCACCGGACTGTCGGTTTCCGACGCGGCGGCCATGATCGCCTGGACCTGTTCGAGGTTGTTCACGTTGAAGGCGGGCAGGCCATACCCGTGCTCCGCAGCGTGATCGAGGAGCTGGCGCATCGAAACCAACGGCATTCGGGACTCTCCGGCGTTTGCGAACGATGAGCGAAGATTTTAGCTTGCGTCGGCGTGCCGTCGCCGGCAGGTGCTGAGGACGTCGTCGCCATCTCGCTTCCACCAGTTCTCCGCGGAGAAGATTTCGACTTCGTGCATGCCGCGGTAGCCGGCGGCGTCCATCCATGAACGAATCAGTGGCAGGTCGATGACGCCGTCGCCCATCATCCCGCGGTCGTTCAAGAGATCGCGTGTCGGCACCAGCCAGTCGCAGATGTGATACGCATACAGTCGGTTGCGCTCGCCTGCATACGCGATCTGTGCGCGCAGGTCGGGATCCCACCACACGTGATAGACATCGACGGCGACGCCGAGTCCATCGGCGCCGTCGGGCGCGAGCTCGTCGCACAACGCGTTCGCCTGCGCGAGCGTGTTGACGCACGCGCGGTCGGCGGCATACATCGGATGCAGCGGTTCAATTGCGAGGCGCATGCCCGCGCCGTGCGCGTATTCGTGCAATTGCCCGAGGCCGTCGCGAACCATTTCACGCGCGCCGGCCAGGTCGCGCGACACGACCCTGCCGGCGCGATCCTTCGGCAGGCCGCCGGCGACGAGCACCAGGCACTGCGCGCCGAGCGTCACCGCTTCGTCGACCGCGCGGCGATTGTCGTCGTGCGCGGCGCGCCTGCCTTCGCGGTCGGGCGCCGGGAACATTCCGCCGCGACAAAGACCCGTCACGACCAGCCCGGCATCGCGAATGCGCCGCGCCGTGTTGTCCAGCCCGGCGGCCGCGACCTGGTCACGCCACGGCGCGATCCCGCGGATGCCGTGTCGTGTCAGGCCGCTGATGATGTCGGGAAGCGACCATTGCGCGCGCACGGTGGCCGCGTTGATGGAAAGTAGCGCCGGATCGGGGCTCGACATTACGCAACGATTCCGTGCAGCGCGAGCAACGTTCGCATCCGCTCGACCGCACGTTCGGGTTCGATCAACAGCGAGGCGGCATCGGCAAGGCGGAACAGCTCGCACAGGTGCACGAGGCTTCGAGCGCTCTGCTGGCCGCCGACCATCGTGAAATGCGATTGATGGCCGTTCAGCCACGCCATGAACACGACGCCGGTCTTGTAGAAGCGGGTGGGCGCCGCGAAGATGTGGCGCGATAGCGGCACCGTCGGTTTCAGGATCGCATCGAAGCCAGCGCGGTCGCCGATGGCGAGCGCCGACAGCGCTGCCGAAGCGGCGGGCGCGATCGCATCGAAGATGCCGAGCAGCGCGTCGGAGTGACCGTTCGCGTCGCCGCCGATCAGCGCTGCGAAGTTGAAGTCGTCCCCGGTGTACATGCGGACGCCCGCGGGCAATCGCGCGCGGAGCGCGACTTCCTTGCTCGCATCGAGCAGAGAGATCTTGATGCCGTCGATTTTCGAGGCGTTGGCGGCGATGATGGAGGCGCAGACATCCATCGCGCGCGCATGCTCGGGATCGCGCCGGCGTTCGTCGCGACCAAGCCAATATCCGGCGAGCGCCGGGTCGAACATCTCGCCCAGCCAATGCAGAATCACGGGCCGCTCGACATTCGCGAGGACCCGCGAATAGACGCGCTGATAATCGTCCGCCGAACGCGCGCATGCAGCGAGCGCGCGGCTTGCCATCAGGATGATGCGACCGCCGACGCGCTCGATCGCGGCGCATTGGGCCTGGTACGCATCGATCACTTCGTCGATCGAGCGTTGCGGATCGGGCGCGAGGTCGTCGGTGCCTGCACCCGAAAAGACAACCGCGCCGGCAACGTCGCGCGCTTCGGATACCGTGCGTTCGATCAGCGCGAGCGACGTCGGCCAGTCGAGTCCCATGCCGCGCTGTGCGGTGTCCATCGCTTCGGCGACGCCGAATCCTTCTTTCCAGAGGTAGCGGCGATACGCGAGCGTCGCGTCCCAGTCGATCGCCGTGGCAAGCCACGGGTCGACGTTCGCGCGCGGGTCGGACACGACGTGCGCAGCCGCCAAGGCGATGCGATTCCACGCCGGTCGCGCGCTCGGCGCGCGCGGCGGCGCGGTACCCGACAGCGTGAAGGGTGCAATGCGCCCGTCGAGCGTGATCAGTTTGATCGTCGCCATCGGCACTTTGGGTCAGGGCAATAAGTCGCGGTAAACGGTCCGCCCAAGTCGAGGTCTGAGCGCGCGCCTTATTGCTCTGACCCCACAGTCAGCGGCGGTACATCCAGCATCCGCCGCTCGGCCCAGCTACGCAGTCCCAGTTCGGCCAGCTGCACGCCCTTCGCGCCCTCGAGCAGGTTCCAGCGGAACGGTCCGCCGTCGACCACGTGACGCAGGAACAGCTCCCATTCCGCCTTGAATGCGTTCTCGTAACTGCGGTTGGCCGGCATCTTCTGCCAGGTGCCGAAGAAGTCGATCGTCTGCGGGATGTCCGGGTTCCACACGGGCTTCGGCGTCATCGCGCGCGGTTGCACCCAGCAATCGGTGAGACCGGCGACGGCCGAGCCAAGCGTACCGTCGACATGGAACGTCGCGAGATCGTCGCGGCGTACGCGCGTCGTCCACGAGCTGTTGATCTGCGCGATGACGCCGTGTTCGAGTTCGAACGTCGCATACGCGGCGTCGTCCGCGGTGGCGGCATAGCGGACGCCGCGCTCGTCCCAGCGCTCGTCGATATGCGTGGCTCCGATGCACATCACGCGCTTGACGCCGCCGAACAGATTGTCGAGCACGTAGCGCCAGTGGCAGAGCATGTCGACGATGATCCCGCCATCCTCTTCCTTGCGATAGTTCCAGGACGGTCGCTGCGCCGGTTGCCAATCGCCCTCGAACACCCAATAGCCGAACTCACCGCGCAGCGACAGGATCCGCCCGAAAAAACCGCTGTCGATCAGCATCTGCAGCTTCATCAGACCGGGCAGCCACAACTTGTCCTGAACCACGCCGTGCCTGACGCCGGCGCGTTCGGCGCGGCGATAGAGGTCGAGTGCGTCCTCGACCGTCGTGGCGACAGGCTTCTCGGTGTAGATGTGCTTGCCGGCGTCGATCGCGCGTCGGATAAGTTGCGCGCGAAGTCCGGTCGATGCCGAGTCGAAGTAAATCGCATCGTTGCGATCCGCCAGCGCGGCGTCGAGATCGGTCGTCCAGCGCGCGACGCCATGCTGTTTCGCAAGTGCTTCGACCTTCGACGCGCTCCGGCCGACTAGGATCGGGTCCGGGACGATGCGCGTGCCGTCGGCGGCCGCAACGCCACCTTGCGCGCGGATCGCGTTGATCGAACGCACGAGGTGCTGGTTCGTCCCCATCCGGCCGGTGACGCCGTTCATGATGATGCCGACGCGGTGCTCGGTCATGATCGAATTCCTGCGGGGTTGGTGGGCGGCTCGCCGGTCGGGGCCTCGACCGACGCGCGCATCGGCGTGAGCGTTTCCAGGTCGGGCCATGCGGCGCTGGCGAAACCGCGCGCCGACAGCGAGCCGAGCGCAATGCGGCCGTCGCGAATCGCAAGTTGCGCGTCGTCGCCGTGCGCGTCGTACAGGTCGCCGTGCGCGTCGAGAAAGGCGCGCTGTTCCCGGACGCTTGCATGCTGCCCTGCAAACCCGTTGGCGTAATGATGGCCGTTGCGCTCGACATGCGTCAGTCCGATCAGGCTCGCGAGCGCCAGGTCCTGCTGCACGGCGACGCCCGGCTGCGCGGTGAGATCCTCGCCGGTCATGAACGCACGCATCGCAGCGAAGCCGGCGTTCCAGCGGATGCAGCGCGCAGCATTCAATAGCGACTTGTAGACGCCTTTGCAGCTCTTGCTGGAAACGCCGGCATAGCCTTGCGAACGCGCTTCCGGAAACGCGTCGATCGTGGCATCGGATTCGTCGATGATGAGCGGCATGTCGCGCGCGAATGGCCGCACATTGACGTCGAGCGCAAACGCGCGGGCAAACGGCTGTTCCAGATAGAGGATGGCATCGCGCAGGCGTGCGAGCCGCGGTTCGGCGCGTAGCTGCTCCTGGAACGCGGACAACGCGTCGGTGTCGACGTATTGCTCGTTGCCATCGAGCGTGACGCGGTACTCAGTCGTTTCGTCGAGAACGGCGGCGATCGCGACGAGCCGCGCGATGTCCGACTCCGCGGCCCCCGAAAGCTTGAGTTTGAAGTAGCGGTTACGGTAGCGCGCCATCACGTCGGTGAGGGCGACGGGGAGTCCGTCGTCCGGCGCGGTCGTTCGATCGATCTCGTCGTCCGTCAACGGATCGACGATGCCCACCGTGTGACGCGCATCGATTG
>JAICVH010000213.1 GCA_025935435.1 Burkholderiales bacterium | reverse complement strand
GCATGCGCAGCCAGCGGAGCGCCAAGAACGCCCGCGACAGCGACAGCAACGAGCTTCTTTTTCATTGAGTCTCTCCTCTAACGGAAAAATTTGGCAAGGAAACCGCCTTTTGCGCCTGCCATCGGAACCTTCTCAACTCTTACGAGAAGTTGCGACCCATTGTGCCAAACGGGGGAAAGCATTGGCAAGGCAACTCTCCGCGTGCATTCGCATGCCTTGCGCGCTGTTGTGCCGAAGCAACATCGGAACGTGGGTGCCGCCGGGGCCGCGTTGCATGAGCGTTGCGCGCTAAAATGATGATCGACAAAGGGAAATGGCAGGTTAACCGGGGCTCGTTCGCGACGCGCCGCGGAACGGCCTTTTTTCTGCGATAACCACCGGGTGGAAGGCCGCTTGCACGTTCGATCGTTGCTCGGAAACGCGATTTCGCGAGCAAAAACGGCTTCGCGACGCCGGCGGCGCCCGACCTGAGGATGGACGCCCTTTTTGCCGCTCCGCTTGTTGCCGCCGCTGTGAGCGCGCTCGCCGTCGCGGCGATGCGGCGCGGGGCGGTGGCATTGCCCCCGGACGTCCCCAACCGCCGGTCGCTGCACGCCACGCCGGTGCCACGGGCCGGCGGGTACGCCGTGTGGCTCGGCTACCTAGCGTCGATGGCCGTTGCGTCACCCCCCTTTCCCGGCGGCGTCGCGTCATGGCTCCCCGCGTGGGCGGCGCTCGCCGGCGTCTCGGCGGTCGACGATGTGCGGGAAGTGCGCGTGCTGCCGCGCCTCACCGTGCACGGTCTCGCGGCGTTATGGACCGCCTATTTTCTCGCGGCAAACGGGCGAGTTGCGCACGATCCTTGGGTGCTCGCCGGATCGACGCTCGCGTTCGCGGTCGTGATTGCGTGGTCGTCGAACCTCTACAACTTCATGGATGGGACCGACGGACTCGCAGCCTCGATGGCGGCGATCGGCTTTACCGCGCAGGGTCTCGTGTTCCTGCTGGCCGACGATGCGCGAGCGTTGCACGCGTGGGCGCCCGCGTGCTTTGCACTCGTGGCCGCGATCCTGCCGTTTCTCGCGGTCAACCGTCCGCGCGCTTCGATGTTCCTCGGCGACGTGGGTGCGGTGCCGCTCGGCTACCTGGCCGCGGCGTTCGGCATCGCGGGATTCGTCGCGGGCGCATGGTCGGCGTGGTTTCCGCTGCTCGTGTTCTTGCCCTTCATCGCCGATGCGACGTTGACGCTCATACGGCGTGCGCGTCGCAGGGAGCGTTTGTGGGAAGGTCACCGAGGCCATTTCTATCAGCGGCTCCATCAGCTCGGCGCCGGCCATGGCGGCACGCTCGCCGTGTATGTCGCGACGATGCTGGGATCCGCGGCGACGGCGCTCGTCTGCCGCGTGCGTGCGCCCGATATGGGTTGGTGGGCGCTCGCTGCGTGGATTGCCGTCGTCTGCACGTTGTTTGCGACGATTGATTATCATTGGCGCAAGAAGACCAACATTCCCGCACATCTGCCCTCATGACGTTCCGCGTGAACTGGCGTGCGGCGCTCGCATTTCTGCACGACACGTGCATGGCAGCGATCGCCTGGTCCGGCATCTACTGGCTTCGGTTCAATCTCGAGCTCCGCGAGCCGTTCATCACGGACATGTGGTTCACGCTTGCGTGGATCCTGCCGTTGCAGGCGGGCATTTTCCTGGCGCTCGGCCTCTACCGCGGTTTGTGGCGATTCGCAAGCCTCCTCGATCTGCAACGGATCGTGCTCGCGGCGGGACTCGGCGCGATCCTCATTCCGCTCGTGCTCGTCATGTTGAAGCTGCAGGCGGTCGTGCCTCGCAGCGTGCTGTTCTTCTATCCGATCGTATTGATCTTCCTGATGGCCGGCTCGCGTTTCGCATTCCGGCTGTGGAAGGAACATCGGTTGTACAGCCCGCTCGCCGCGCTCGGTGAGCCGGTCATCGTCGTCGGCGCGGGCGAGGCGGGCGCGCGACTGACGATCGAAATGGCGCGCAGCCGCCAATGGCGCGTCGTCGGCCTGCTCGACGACGACGTGACCAAGCATGGGCGTCTGCTGCGCAATGTGAGCGTCCTCGGTCCCATTGCGGAGCTCGAAACCTGGGTGCGTCGCTACGGCGTGCGCAGGGTCATCATCGCGCTGCCGTCGGCGCACCACGTCGTGCGTCGGCGCGTCGCCGAGCTGTGTGCCGCCGCGCATGTCGAAGCGCTCACGGTTCCCGCGTACGAGGACCTGATGTCGGGTCGTACGCCACTCACGATGGTGCGCACCGTCGAGCTCGACGACCTGCTCGGCCGCGACCCGGTCGTCCTCGACAACGCGGGCATTGCCGAATGGCTCGGCAATCGCGTCGTCATGGTGACGGGCGCCGGAGGATCGATCGGCTCGGAACTGTGCCGGCAGATCGCGCGCTTCCGGCCCGCGCGGCTCGTCCTGTTCGAACTGTCCGAAGCGGCGCTCTACGAGATCAAGACGGCGCTCGTCGATGCGTTTCCGCAGCTCGGTGTCGTCGCGGTCGTCGGCGACGTCAAGCACGCGTCGATCGTCGAGGAGACGCTCGCGCGCGAAAAGCCCGACGTGATCTTCCACGCCGCCGCGTACAAGCACGTTCCGCTGATGGAGGAAATGAACGCGTGGCAGGCAGTGCGCAACAACGCCTACGGCACGTGGGTGATCGCACGCGCCGCAGTCGCAGCGAAAGTCGAAAAATTCGTGCTGGTGTCAACGGACAAGGCGGTCAATCCGACGTCGGTGATGGGCGCGACCAAGCGTGTCGCGGAACAGGTATGCCAGAGCCTGCAGGAGGGCATCACGCAGTTCGTCATCGTCCGCTTCGGCAACGTGTTCGGCAGCGCCGGCAGCGTCATCCCGCGCTTCGCCGAGCAGATCGCGCGCGGCGGACCGGTGACCGTGACGCATCCGGACATCACGCGTTTCTTCATGTCGTCGGCCGAGGCGACACAGTTGCTGATGCAGGCGGGACTGCAGGGCCGCGGCGGCGAGATCCTGACGCTGGACATGGGCGAACCGGTGCGCATCGTCGATCTCGCGCGCGACATGATTCGCCTCTATGGCGCAGACCCCGATCACGTCGCGATCGTGTTCACCGGCTTGCGTCCGGGGGAAAAACTCTACGAGGAGCCACTCGCATCCGAGGAGGCCACCAAGCCGACAACGCACCCGAAACTGCACGTTGCGCAGGCGCGGGCCGCCGATCGCGATGCGGTCAAGCAACTCGTCGCCTGGTGCGAGCGCGATCGCGTCGCCGACGATGCGGAAGTGCGCGCGCGGATGCGCGTCTGGATACCGGAGTACGCGCCACCCGCGGGCGCGTCGATCAAGCCGATTCCGATTGACGGTGCGGAGGAGGCAGTGGCGCTGCCGTTGCGGGCGCCACGCCGGCGGTGACGCTCGCCGAAGGTCGTTGCGCCGGTTCGGCGGCGGCGTTCGAGCGCTCGGTGACCGTCGCCGTGTCGCCTGCTGCAAGGCTCCGTTCGCGACGAACGCCGTAGCCGAGCAACATCGCCGTCAGCGCCCACAACTCCTTCGCGTTGCTGCGAAAGAGGAAGTCGTCGGTGATGTCCTTCACCAGGAACCCGGCGAGCAGTGCGACACCGGCCACGCCGACGAACGCCAGCGTGTCGTCGCGCGAGCGCACGAAGCGCAGATACCGCAACAGCAGCGCCCCGAGGAACGCGACGAACGCGAGCATGCCGACCGCACCGGTTTGCAGCCACTGGCTCGCGAAGACATTGTGCGCGTGCGCAAGCAGCGGGTCGCCCATTTCACGCGCGAGCGGTTCGGCGAGAATGCGGCGGCCGAATCCGTAACCGGTCCACGGCCGTTCACCGATACGCGACATGACGTGTTCCCACAGCGTGAGCCGCGGATCGCGCTCGATCGAAATGGCCACGCTGCCGTCAGGCGCGAGCACTTCGGCGCGTTCCTCGAGCACGTCGGCGAAGGCGAGCGCGAGCACGAACAGCAGCACGGCGATCGGTGCGATCCAGCGCACCGGTGTGCGGGTGAACGTCTGTGGCCAGCGCAACGCGGCGGCGAGCGACGCCGTCGCGAATACGGCGGCGAGCGCGATCCAGACGACGCGGTTGTCCGTCATCCTTGCCGTCACGATCAGCAGGCCAAGCAACGCAAGGCCCACGACGACGAAGCGCGTGCCACCGCCGAAACCGGCCGGCGGCGGCGCTATCCACGCGAACATGAACGGCGCGATCAGCACGACCCACGTCGACCAGGGTCCCACGCCGTGGTGCCAGCGCCCGGCATCCCACGATCCCTCGACAATCGTCATGCCGAGTGCGAGCAGCGCAAAGCACGCAAAGCTCGCGAGCGCTGCGCCGATCAGCACTCGCATGCTGCGTGCATCGCGCGCAGCGACGTAGAACACGAGCATCGCAAGCAGGCTGTCCATCACCTCGCGCGCGAGCTGACGCTGCGAATACAGTGGATCGATCGACCACGTGAGCGACAGGCCGGACCAGGCGGCCCACGTGAACAGCGGCACGAGGATCCACGGACCGGCGAGCGGAATTCGCGTTCCGCGATCGCGCCACGCGATGACGAACGCAACCACCGCGAGCAGACCGGCGCCGGCGAACGCGATCGAATGCGCGAAACGCACGGCGTTCGTAGGCAACAGGAACAGGTAGGCTGCGGCAAAGCCGAGCAGCCAGCGGTTGATATGATCGGTCATCAGGCTGCCTGGCGCGGATCTTGTTCGATTCTCCCCGACCGCGCCGCATGCGAGGCGCCGATTCTAACCGCATCCTGCTCGTCAAGCGGGACAAGCTCGGCGACCTGCTGTTGACGCGGCCGGTGATCAGCGAACTCGCGCGTGCGCTACCGCACGCGGAAATTCACCTGCTCGCGAACGACTACAACGCATGGGTCGCGCGTGATCATCCGGCGCTCGCGAAGACCTGGGTATACCCGCGCGTGCGCAGCGGACGTCGGCTGAGCGTGTCCGCGGCGCTGCGCCACATCCCGCTCGCCTTGCAATTGCGACGCCAACGCTTCGACTGGGCACTGGTGCTGGGCGGCGACGAATCGCATCGGGCGATCCGGCGCGCAATGACAACGGGTGCCCGGCGCGTCATCGCGTATGCGCGGGATCCTGCGCGCTACGGCGCGGGCCTTACCGACGCATTGCCGCCGCCGCTCACGGGGCACGAGATCGCACGAATGCTCGTGCT
>JAICVH010000647.1 GCA_025935435.1 Burkholderiales bacterium | reverse complement strand
TTACGTTCAATGTCGGTGACGATCGCGTCGCGCGCGACGAATGCGCGTCGGTCATGCGCGCGTTCTTCGACGCGGGCGGGCGCGTCATCGACTCATCGCCGATGTACGGCTCGTCGCAGAACGTCATCGGATACGGCCTCGCAAAGCTCGGGCGCGTCGCATCGGTTTTTGCCGCCGACAAGGTGTGGATCGCCGCGGCGTCGCGCGGACCGTCGCAAGTCGAGGAATCCCGACGGAACTGGAACGTCGCTCGATTCGACCTGCTCCAGGTGCACAACCTGCTCGCGTGGCAGGAGCACCTGCCGATGCTGTTCTCGATGAAGGCAGCTGGGCGCGTTCGCTACGTGGGCATTACGACGTCCGAGGGGCGCCGGCACCGCGACATCGAGCAGATCATGAGGAGTGACCCGATCGATTTCGTGCAGGTGACGTACAACCCGGTCGACCGCGACGTCGAGTCCCGTATCCTGCCACTCGCGCGCGAGCGCGGCATCGCCGTCATCGTCAATCGCCCTTTCCAGCAGGGCGCATTGACCGAAGCGCTCGCACGCCGGCCGCTGCCCGGGTGGGCCGCCGATATTGGCTGCTCCAGCTGGGCGCAATGCGTGTTGAAATTCATCGTCTCGCATCCGGCGGTGACGTGCGTGATTCCTGCAACGACGCGCGTCGCGCACGTGCTCGAGAACATGACGGCTGCGCTCGGCCCCATGCCCGACGAGGCGTTGCGCCGCCGCATCAGCGCGGACATTGCACGCGCCTGATGTCGGAATGGTGGACGTATCGGCTGTCGAGCTTCCTGTTGTTTTCGCCGCGGACGTATCTCAGGCTGCAGGAGCTGTACAACGTCCACGTCTGGCCGGCGCAGCTTGCAGGCTTGGCGATCGGCGCCGTGCTGGTCGTTGTGCTGCTGCGCCGATCGTCGCATGCGCCGCGCATTGCAGCCATCGCGCTCTGCATCTGCTGGGGGTTCGTTGCATGGGCGTATCACGCGGTGCATTACGCAACGATCAACTGGGCGGCGGTCTACTTCGCAGCTGCGTTCGCGGTGCAGGCGCTGTTATTGCTATGGATCGGCATCGGAAGCGGCACACCGACATCGCAGTCCGTATCGGGTGCTTCTCGCTACATCGGTGCCGCGCTTCTGTTGTGGGGACTTGCAGGGCAACCGGTCCTGACTGCGCTGGTAAGGCAAGGCGTCGCTCGAGCCGATTACTTCGCTACGGGCCCCGATTCGACCGTCGCGGCAACGCTCGGCGTACTGCTGCTCGCAACGTGGCGTCGATGGCTGCTGTGGCCGATACCGTTGTTATGGTGTGCGCTCTCTGGTGCCTTTGTCGCAATGATGCGGCTGCCGGACGCGCCCGTGGCGCCGCTCGCAGCGCTGATAGCGCTCGTCACCGCCGTGTACGACGCTCGTCTGCGGCGTCGCATCGCATGACGACGACGGCATGCGTTGCGGGGGCTCAAGCCGCACGCGCCCGCGCGAGTTGTCCCGCGTAGAGCGCGCGCACCGTTTCGATCGTATCGACGTCTGCAGCCTGTTTGTCAGTGCGATAGCGCTTGACGCGGGCGAAGCGCAGCGCGAGTCCCCCGGTATAGCGAGGACTCGCCTGCAGATCGTTGAAAGCGATCTCGACGACGAGTTCGGGACGCACATGAACCGTCCAGTCGTCGCGATGCGTCTCGCGGGCGAGCAATTCTGCGGTTTGCCAGGCGAGCATCTCGTCGGTCATGCCCTTGAACGTCTTGCCGAGCATCACCCAGCTGCCATCTGCATCGTCACGCGCACCGAGATGCAGGTTCGACAGCCAGCCGTGACGACGACCATGGCCCCATTCGGCCGCCAGCACGACCAGGTCAAGCGTATGCAGGCGCTTGATCTTGAGCCAGGTCGCAGCACGCCGGCCCGGCTCGTACGGAGCGTCGAGCGCCTTCGCCATCACGCCTTCGTGCCCGCGGGCAAGCGCGTCATCGTAAAACGCCTCGGCAGCCGCCACGTCACCGGTCACGATCCGCGCCACCCGCACTGCCGGC
>JAICVH010000470.1 GCA_025935435.1 Burkholderiales bacterium | reverse complement strand
GACGACCATCGAGCCTGTCGCGTCACCCACGGGAAGATCTGCGCCGATCGCGGCGGCCATCGGTTCCTCGATCAGGAACACCTTGGACGCGCCGGCGCCGAGCGCTGATTCGCGAATTGCGCGCCGCTCGACCTGTGTCGATCCGCACGGCACGCAGATGATGATGCGCGGGCTCGGGGAGAACAGGCGTGAATCGAGCACCTTCTTGATGAACTGCTTCAGCATCTGCTCGGTCACGGTGAAGTCGGCGATGACGCCGTCCTTCATCGGCCGGATCGCCGTGATGTTCCCCGGTGTGCGACCGAGCATCTGCTTCGCCGCGAGACCGACTTCCTGAATCACTTTCTTGCCGTTCGGACCGCCTTCCTGTCGAATCGCTACGACCGACGGCTCGTCGAGTACGATGCCTTTGCCGCGCACGTAGATCAGCGTGTTGGCAGTGCCCAGATCGATCGCGAGGTCGCTCGAAAAATAACCCTTGAAGGAATCGAACATGAAGTGGAAGCGGTGATCGTTTCGCGAACGCGGTCGCGTCGCGACAAGTGTCGGGGGCAAATAAAATGCCGGCTATGATACCCTAAGCTGCTTTTCTTCCGCACTGATTCCACGCGGTTTTTCGCACCGCGCATGAGCCTCTCCACCGCAGACATCGAGCGCCTTGCAAAGCTCGCGCGCATCGATATCGATGCCGACGAAGCGCGCGACGTTCGCGACAAGCTCGACGCGATTCTCGGCCTCGTCAACCAGTTGCAGGGTATCGACACCGTCGGCGTCATGCCGATGGCGCATGCGCAGGACGTCATGCTGCCGCTGCGCGAGGACGTCGTGACCGAGTCCGACCACCGCGACCATTACCAGCGCGGCGCCCCGGCTGTCGCCGCGGGCCTTTACCTGGTGCCGAAGGTCATCGAATAGGGCTCGCGTTGCGCACGATCGCCGATCAGGCGGAGGCGCTCGCGGCGCGCCGCGTATCCGCCGTCGAACTCGCCGAGCAGGCGCTCTCACGCATCGACGCCGCGCAACCGTCGATCAATGCATTCATCACCGTCGATCGCGCCGGCGCACTGCACGCTGCGCGTGAAGCGGACATGGCGCGCGAAAGCGGTCATGCGCAACCGCTGACCGGGATTCCAATCGCGCACAAGGACGTGCTGATGACGGCCGGCCTGCGCACGACCTGCGCGTCACGAATGCTCGAAACGTTCGTGGCGCCGTATGACGCACATGTCGTGAGGCGACTTCGGGATGCGGGCACCGTGCTCGTCGGCAAGACCAACATGGACGAGTTCGCGATGGGTTCATCGAGCGAGAACTCGTATTTCGGCGCCGTGCACAACCCGTGGAATCCGCGCTGCGTCGCCGGCGGCAGCTCGGGGGGTTCGGCGGCCGCCGTGGCAGCGGGGCTGGTTGCCGCATGCACCGGCACCGATACCGGCGGATCGATTCGCCAACCCGCGGCGCTCTCGGGCATCTGCGGGTTGAAGCCCACGTATGGCCTGTGCTCGCGCTATGGGCTGATCGCGTTCGCCTCGAGCCTCGATACACCGGGACCGCTTGCGCACGATGCCCACGGCTGCGCATTGATGTTGAATGCGATGGCCGGACACGATGCACGCGATTCGACGTCGCTCGTGCGACCGCCGACCGATTACACCCGCGATCTCATGGCGTCCGCGAGCGCGCGGCCGCTCGACGGGCTCCGGATCGGCCTGCCGGCGCAGTATTTCGGCGACGGCGTCGACGCGGACGTCGCACGCGCCGTCGATGCCGCGCTCGCGGAACTGCGCAAGCTCGGCGCATCAACGGTGGACATCACGCTGCCTGCCGTGCGCTACTCGGTGCCCGTCTACTACGTGATCGCCCCGGCCGAGGCATCGTCGAACCTGTCGCGGTTCGACGGCGTGCGGTATGGGCATCGCGCCGCCCGTTACACCGATCTCGATGACATGTACCGCAAGACGCGCGCGGAAGGCTTCGGTCCGGAAGTGAAACGCCGCATCCTGGTCGGCACGTATGTGCTGTCGCACGGTTACTACGATGCGTATTACCTGAAGGCGCAGCAGGTGCGGCGGCTGATCGCGGACGATTTCGTGCGCGCGTATGCGAGCTGCGACGTCATCGCCGGACCGACGACGCCCACGGCCGCGTTCGCCTGCGGTGCAAAGACGGGCGACCCGGTGCAGATGTACCTGAACGACATCTTCACCGTCGCAGCGAACCTGACCGGCATGCCCGCGATATCGATCCCGTGCGGGTTCGGTGCCGACGGCCTGCCGGTCGGTCTGCAATTGCAGGGCAATCATTTCGACGAGGCGCGGCTGCTCAATGTCGCGCACCGTTTTCAGCAGGTGACCGACTGGCATCGGCGAAGCCCGGCAAGAAGCGCGGCTGTGTCGGAGGTGTCAGTCCCTTGACGCCGAACAATCCCACCGCCGCCACCTGGGAAGTCGTGATCGGCATCGAGACGCATGCGCAATTGTCGACGGCGTCGAAAATCTTTTCGGGCGCATCGACCGGCTTTGGTGCGCCGCCGAACACGCAGGCGTCGGCGGTCGATATTGCGTTGCCAGGCGTGCTGCCCGTGCTGAATCGCGGTGCCGTCGAGCGCGCAATCCGTTTCGGTCTCGCCGTCGGCGGCGCGATCAACCGGCGCAGCGTGTTCGCGCGCAAGAATTATTTCTACCCGGATCTCCCGAAGGGCTACCAGATCTCGCAGTACGAGATCCCGGTGGTGAAGGGTGGCACCGTGACGATCGCGACCGCTTCCGGCGAGCGGAACATCCGCTTGACGCGTGCGCACCTCGAGGAAGATGCCGGCAAGTCGCTGCACGAGGGTCTGCCCGACACGCTGGACGACGCGACGGGTATCGATCTCAACCGCGCCGGGACGCCGCTGCTGGAGATCGTGTCCGAGCCGGACCTCCGCAGTTCGGCCGATGCGGTCGCGTATGCAAAGACGCTCCATGCACTCGTCGTCTGGATCGGCATCT
>JAICVH010000128.1 GCA_025935435.1 Burkholderiales bacterium | reverse complement strand
GCAAACGGTCAGGAAACTGACACCCAAACGCGCTTAATCGAGCACCAGCGCGCTTGAATCCGTTTTTGGGTCGACTGGCGTGCACGTTCGCATTTTCGCTATGCACGTGGGAAACGTATGACCGGCTCGTCGAGCGCGAATTTGACGCGGTCGAAGCAGGCCAATGGCCTGCGGGCTGCTCTGACAATACGTTAACGCGGCTATGTGTCGCTATCGAGCGAGCGCCAGCTGTTCCTTCAGAACGGTATGTCGTCGTCGAAGTCGTCGACGTTCTTCTTCGCGGCGCCACCGGCTTTACCAGAACCCCCGGCGCCCGCGCCGGACGTCGCGCCTTCGCGTCGCGGACTCGATGCGCCTGAACTGAACTCGGCATCGCCGCCGGCGCTGTCACGACCCCCTCCAATCAACTGCATGCGGTCGCCGACCACCTCGGTCGAGTACTTCTCGACGCCGTCCTTGTCGGTGTACTTGCGCGTCTGCAAGCGACCTTCGACGTACACCGATCGGCCCTTTTTCAGATACTCGCCGGCAATCTCCGCCTGACGGCCGAACAGCACGACGCGATGCCACTCGGTGCGTTCCTGCTTTTCGCCGTTCTTGTCCTTCCACTGTTCGCTTGTGGCGATGCTCAAATTCGTGACGGCGTCACCGCCCGTCGTATAGCGCGTCTCGGGATCGCGGCCGAGGTTGCCGAGCAGGATGACCTTGTTGACCGAAGCCATTTTGTTTCCTCGAAGCGGAATTGGAATTGATCGAGCCGGACGGTGCCCCCATCTTCCGGAAGTTGTGCTGCGCGCCGCAGTTTCGGCCGCATTTCGCGCGTGAACGCAGGGGTTGGGACGCGCTCGCGATTGGCAATATACTAGCAGGTTGCCCTTTACACGCTCGGTCGTGCGGACTACGTCCGATGGCCTATTGCGCACTTGTACAGATCGCATGGACGAAATCCGCATTCGCGGTGCACGCACGCACAATCTCAAGAATCTGAATCTCGATCTGCCGCGTCACCGGTTGATCGTGATCACGGGCCTTTCGGGTTCGGGCAAGAGCTCGCTCGCTTTCGATACGCTGTATGCGGAAGGCCAGCGCAGGTACGTCGAATCGCTGTCGGCGTATGCGCGCCAATTTCTGCAGCTCATGGAAAAGCCCGACGTGGACCTCATCGAAGGTCTGTCGCCGGCGATTTCCATCGAGCAGAAGGCGACGTCCCATAACCCGCGGTCGACGGTCGGCACCGTCACCGAGATCCACGATTACCTGCGGCTTCTGTTCGCTCGCGTCGGCGATCCGTACTGCGTTAACCACCCGGAGCAGAAACTCGCGGCGATGACGATCTCGCAGATGGTCGATGCGACGCTTGCGATGCCCGAGGACACACGGCTCATGATCCTGTCGCCGGCCGTCGTCAATCGCAAGGGCGAGCAACTCGATTTGTTTGCGGAATTGCGCGCGAAGGGTTTCGTACGGGTGCGAGTCGACGGCACCGTCTATGAGATCGACGTCGTGCCGAAGCTTGCGAAGACGACGAAGCACACCGTTGAGGTCGTCGTCGATCGCCTGAAGGTGCGCGAGGAGTTCAAGCAACGTCTCGCCGAATCATACGAAACCGCGCTGCGTCACGGCGATGGCCGGGCCATTGCGGTCGAGATGGACACCGGTCGCGAACATCTGTTTTCGGCGAAATTCGCATGCTCGATCTGCAACTACTCGCTGTCCGAGCTCGAACCGCGGCTGTTCTCCTTCAATAACCCGGTCGGCGCATGTCCGCGTTGCGACGGCCTCGGCTCGATCACGTTTTTCGATCCGAAACGCGTCGTCGCGTTTCCGCAGCTTTCGCTTGCGTCGGGTGCGATCAAGGGTTGGGATCGGCGCAACCAGTTCTACTTCCAGATGCTGCAGGGCCTGGCGAAGTACGTCGGGTTCGAGGTGGATCGTCCGTTCGCGAAACTGCCGGAGCGCGTGCAGAGCGTGGTGCTCTACGGATCCGGCGACGAGAAGATCCCGTTCACATACCTGACCGATCGCGGCCGCACGATCACCCGCGAGCATGCGTTCGAAGGCATCGTTCCGAATCTGGAGCGGCGCTATCGCGAAACCGACAGCGTGATGGTGCGCGAGGAGCTCGCGAAATACCTGAACAACAAGCCGTGCCCGGAGTGCGCCGGCTCGCGACTGAAGAAGGAGGCGCGTAACGTCAAGGTCGGCAACGGCGACGACGCGCGACCGATTTTCGAGATCTCGGCGTGGCCGCTGAAGGAAACGATGCAATATTTCTCCCGGCTCACCTTGCCGGGACACAAGGCGGCGATCGCGGACAAGATCGTCAAGGAAATCGTGTCGAGGCTCAATTTCCTGAACAACGTCGGCCTCGATTACCTGTCGCTCGATCGCTCAGCCGAAACGTTGTCGGGCGGCGAGGCGCAGCGCATCCGGCTTGCCTCGCAAATCGGCTCCGGATTGACTGGCGTCATGTACGTGCTCGACGAGCCGTCGATCGGCCTGCACCAGCGCGACAACGACCGCCTGCTCGCGACGCTCAAGCACCTCCGCGATCTTGGCAACAGCGTCATCGTGGTCGAGCACGATCACGACGCGATCATGACGGCGGACCATGTTGTCGACATGGGACCGGGCGCGGGCGAGCACGGCGGTCAGGTGGTGGCGCAGGGAACACCGGAGGAAATCCGGCGCGCGGCGCATTCGCTGACCGGACAATATCTCGCGGGTCACCGCCAGATTCCGATTCCCTCGCGACGCCACTCGATCGACGCCGATCGGCTGCTGACCATTTCCGGTGCCACCGGCAACAATCTGCACGAGGTGACGCTCGAATTACCGGTCGGGTTGTTCGTATGCGTTACGGGTGTGTCCGGGTCCGGCAAATCGACGCTCATCAACGACACGCTGTATCACGCCGTCGCGCGGCATCTCTACGACTCGGCCGCAGAGCCGGCGCCGTATCGCGACATCGAGGGGCTCGAGCATTTCGACAAGGTGATCAGCGTCGATCAGAGTCCCATCGGCCGCACGCCGCGTTCGAATCCCGCGACGTATACGGGTTTGTTCACGCCGATCCGCGAACTGTTCGCACAGGTGAAAGACGCGCGCGAGCGCGGGTACGGGCCGGGGCGCTTCTCGTTCAACGTCAAAGGCGGGCGTTGCGAAGCGTGCGAGGGGGATGGCCTCATCAAGGTCGAAATGCATTTCCTGCCTGACGTCTACGTGCCGTGCGATGTATGTCACGGACAACGCTACAACCGCGAGACGCTCGAGATTCGGTACAAGGACCGGAACATCCACGACGTGCTGTCGATGACGGTCGAGCAAGCGTACGCGTTCTTCGAAGCCGTACCGACGGTTGCACGCAAGCTGCAGACATTACTCGACGTCGGCCTCGGGTACATCACGCTTGGGCAGTCGGCGACGACGCTGTCGGGGGGCGAGGCGCAACGCGTGAAGTTGTCGCTGGAGTTGTCGAAACGCGACACGGGACGCACGCTGTACATCCTCGATGAACCAACGACGGGGCTGCATTTCCACGACATCGAGTTGTTGCTGACCGTATTGCATCGGTTGCGCGATCACGGCAATACCGTGGTCGTGATCGAACACAACCTGGACGTCGTCAAGACGGCTGACTGGATTATCGACCTCGGTCCGGAGGGCGGTGCGGGTGGCGGGCGCATCATCGCGCAGGGTGCGCCCGAGGACGTCGTCGACACGCCGGCGAGTTACACCGGTCGTTATCTGCGGCCGGTGCTCACGGCCGGAAAAGCGCCGAGCGACGCTCGTGTCGAGCGCCGGGCGAGCATTCGTGCCGCGCGGCCACGTAAGGTATCGAGCGACCTGCTCGGTTGACTTCGCGGGTCGGCGGCATATCACAGTCGCCGTAGCGCTTCCATTCTAGGTCGATGGTCCGCGCGTCGCTGTTGCGCGCGTCGTTGCCGATATGACACATCGCATGCGGGTGCGGCCGTTTTTCGCTTGCCAAGGCGCTGCAACCTTGATAGCTTCTCGCGCGATCCCCACGGAGGAGCCTTGATGATGCGCGCACGTGTCGTGACTTTCATGGTTGCGCTGTTGACGTCGATGTTCGTCGACGCCGCGACATTCACCGTCATCAACACGAATGACGCCGGCGCGGGCAGCTTCCGCCAGGCGATTATCGACGCGAACGCGAGCCCGGGCGCCGACGTCATCGCGTTCAATATTCCCGGCGCGGGCGTGCACACGATTACGGCGGCGAGTTTCTGGCCGCAGATCACCGAGCAGGTCACGATCGACGGGTACACGCAGCCCGGCTCGTCGGCCGGCACGAATGCGTTCCCGTTGCCGATCAACGCCGTGTTGCAGATCGAGCTGACGGGCGTTCAGAACCAGCTCAATATCGCCAGCACCGCCGCTGGTACGGTCATCCGGGGACTGATCACCAGTGGCACCGGCGACACCATCCTCGTCAATGCCAGCAACGTGACGATCCAAGGCAACTTCATCGGTACGAACGCTGCGGGAACGGCACGCGCGAGCATCAGCGGCTTCGGCATCCGTCACAACGTTGGTGACAACCTGACGATCGGTGGTCCGAACCCCGCCGATCGCAACCTCATCGCAGGCGGAGGACAAGGCGGCGTGATCATCGGTTTCTCGCCCGTGTCGACCGGTCACCTGATCCAGGGCAACTTCATCGGTACCGACGTCACCGGGACGATTGCGATGGGTGGCATCACCAATCCCGTTGGGCTCGACAACGTCAACAACGCGCTGGTCCTGAACAATCTGATCTCGGGCAATCCGGGGGGCGGTCTCGATACCATCAACGTCACGCCGAACACGCTCGTCATTCAGGGCAATCTGATCGGTACGCAAGCCAACGGCACGAGTCCGCTTCCGAACGGCAACTTCGGCGGCATCAATCTCAACATCAGCGACGCGGTGATCGGCGGCAGCGGGCCCGGCCAGCCGAACGTCATTGCGTTCAACGACGGCCCGGGCATTTGGATCCGGCTCAACCGGAACGGCAACCCGATCATTCAGAACTCGATACATTCGAATACGCTGCAGGGCATCACCCTGCAGGACGCTGTCCCCGGGATTCCGCTTCCGAACGATCCCGGCGACGCCGACACCGTTCCCGGCAACCGCGGCCAGAACTACCCGGTGCTGAACCTGCCGGTGATTGCTTCTGGCAGTGCGACGATCACCGGCACGCTGAACAGCCAGCCGTCCAAGCAATACCGGATCGAGTTCTTCGCGAACGCCGTGTGCGGCGCTACGGGGTTTGGCCAGGGACAGACGTTCATCGGCACGGTGACGGTCGTCACGGATGGAAGCGGCAACGCGACCATCGGACCGGTCGCGTTCCCGGTGCCGCCTGGTCAATCGGTCATCACGTCGACGGCCACGGATGTCGCGACGAATGACACGTCGGAGTTTTCGCAATGCCCAGCCGCGGCCGGCACTACGACAGCGCTCATATCATCGCTGAATCCGTCGGTGTTCGGGCAGTCCGTGACGTTTACCGCGACGGTGTCCGGCGCCACGACGCCAACTGGCACCGTGCAGTTCTTCGACGGCGTGACCTCCCTCGGAACCGTCGCACTGTCCGGCACCTCCGCGGCGTTGACGACCTCGGCTCTCGCGGTCGGCACGCATCCGATCACGGCCGTGTACAGCGGCGACATCGACGACCCAGGCAGCACGTCACCCTCGGTCAGCCAAGTAGTGAACGCTGCCGCGGGCACGGCGACCAACACCGGCCTCGTCTCGTCGGTGAATCCGTCGCTGTTCGGTCAGTCGGTAACGTTCACCGCCACGGTTTCGGGCGGAACGTCTCCGACGGGCACCGTGCAATTCCGCGAGGGCGCGACCGTTCTCGCCACCGTGCCGCTCGCAGGAACGACGGCAAGCTTCACCACGTCGGCACTATCCATTGGCGTGCACCCGATCGTTGCGGCCTACAGCGGTGACGTCGACGACGCTTCGAGTAGTTCGCAGACCGTGAACCAGATCGTCACGTCGAACGGCGGTCCGCCGTCTGGCGTGGTTCCACAGCCGGTGCCACTGCTGCCGTGGCCGCTGCTGGCGCTGCTTGCTGCAGTGATGGGTGTGCTGGGGTTCCGCCGCGGCGGCAAGGATCGCTAGGCGCGAGCCGGCGAATCGGGTCAGAGCAACGAGTCGCCTCGTTGCTCTGACCCCAATGTCCGAACGCCGAAGACGTCGACCGCACGCGTCTTGCCGCGCACCGTGAGCGGCCCGAGCGCCTCGACCTCGACGGATCCACGCATTCCGTCGCGTGTCGCCGCGTCGATGATGATTGATTGACCCGCGACCTTCGTGTGCGCTTCGAGTCGCGAGGCGAGGTTCACCGTATCGCCGATGCACGTATACGTCGCGCGCTCGTTCGTCCCGGTGTAGCCGGCCACCATCTCGCCCGACGCGATGCCGATGCCGATGCGAATGCCCGCTTTGCCGGCGCGTGTCTGCTCGCGACTGAACAAGTCGACCATCTCGATCATTTCCAGCGCCGCCTTCACCGCCGCGTCGCAATGGCCGGGCATTCGAACCGGTGCCCCGAAAATCGCCATCAACCCGTCCCCGGCAATCTGACTCACGATGCCACCGTGGCCGCCGATGGCGTCGAACATCAGCGTGTAATACGTGTTCAGTAGCTCGATCGTGTCTTCGGGTGGCTGGGACTCGGCGAGCGGCGTGAAATTCCGGATGTCCGAGAACATGACCGACGCGGCAACGCGCTTTCCGCCGAGCGCGAATCCTTCGCGCTGCAGATCCTGCGCGACTTCCGGTGCTGCG
>JAICVH010000585.1 GCA_025935435.1 Burkholderiales bacterium | reverse complement strand
AGGTTCGCATCGCGCCGCGTTCGCGGCAGTTGTATGTATACATGCAGGCCGGCGACGACGGTTACTGGGTCGGCTTTCCGCTGCCGCCCCGTCCGCAGGCGGAGGACATTCCAACGCGCATCATCGTGCTCGCGGCCGCGATCATCGTCGTCGTTCTGCTGGCCGCGTTCGCGTTTGCCCGTTACCTGGCCCGGCCGCTTCGTGAACTGCGATCGGCCGTCGAACGCGTCGGGCGCGGCGAGACACCGACGCCTCTGCCCGAGTCGGGCACGTCCGAGATTGCCGCCGTCAATCGCGGCTTCAACGCCATGATTGCGAATCTGAGGCAGATCGAGCGCGACCGCGCAGTGATGCTGGCGGGCGTTTCACACGACCTGCGCACGCCGCTCGCACGCCTGCGCCTCGGAATCGAAATGCAGCCCGCGGACAAGGCGACGCGCGACGGCATGGTGACCGACATCGAGGAAATGGATCGCATCATCGATCAGTTCCTCGATTTTGCACGCGACGATGCGGCAGCGACGACGCCACCGATCGACATCAACCGCGAGCTCGCGCTGTGCGTCGACCGTTACGCGCGTGCAGGCCGTGACGTGCGACTGCAACCCGGGCCGCCGGCCCTCGTTCGCATCAAGCCCACCGCAGTCTCGCGCGTCGCCAGCAACCTGATCGACAACGGTCTTGCTTATGGGCGCCCTCCGCTCGAGGTGACCACGCAGCTCCGCGATCGCGAAGTGGTCGTGGACGTCGCCGATCGCGGCGCGGGTATCGCCGCAGCGGACGCCGAGCGACTGAAGCAGCCGTTTACACGTGCCGGTGAGGCGCGGGCGCGCGAAGACGGCGCGGCTGGCGCCGGCCTCGGGCTCGCGATTGTCGATCGGATCGCCCGGTTGCACGGCGGCCGCTTGGACCTGCTGCCCCGGACCGGCGGCGGCACCATCGCCCGCGTGATCCTGCCCGCCGCCCCCGCGTAGCCGTTGCAGTCCGTCACAGGCGTTCGGCAAATGCGCGAAACAGGCGCATGCTACGCGGCGCCAAGGAGGAACGCGTATGCAGGGACGTCGCCGGGTCGTCATCGCGCTCGCGCTCGGCGCGATCGCCGCGTCGGGAATGCTGCGCGCGCAAACGGCCAAAACCTGGCGCATCGCTTTCCTGGGCAATTCGACGGCCGCGCTCGAGGCGAATCTGGTCGGTCCGTTCCGCGACGGTCTGCGCGAACTCGGCTACGTCGAGGGCCGCAACATCGTGATCGACTATCGCTGGGGGGAAGGCAACTACGAGCGCTTTCCGCGTCTCGTCAGTGAACTCGCCGCGCTGCACCCGGATGTGATCGTGACGGCGGGGACGCCCGCCTCGCTCGCCGTGCAGCGCGGAGCACCGGCGATTCCCCTCGTGATGGTCGCCGTCGGCGATCCGGTTGGCTCCGGACTCGTCAAGAGCCTCGCCCAACCGGGTGGCAACAGTACCGGGCTCACGTCGATCGCGCCGGACCTGGAGGGCAAGCGGCTCGAACTGCTGACCGAAGTCGTGCCGAAGCTATCGCATGTCGCGCTGCTGATGAACCCCGCAAATCCGTTTCACGTCAAGGCCGAACACGAGGCACGCGCGGCTGCGACCGCATTGGGACTCAAGCTTTCGACGGTCGGCGTACGCACGACCGCCGAGCTCGATCCGGCGTTGGCAGCGATGCAGCGCGACCGACCCGACGCGTTCGTCATGCTGGCTGACCGCGTGTTCCTGCACAATCGCACGCGGATCGCCGACTTCGCCGCGCGCAACCGGCTGCCCGCGGCGTATGCCTATCGTGAACTCGTCGAAGCGGGCGGCCTGATGTCGTTTGGACCGAACTACGCGGACATGCACCGTCGGGCCGCGACGTACGTCGATCGCATCCTGCACGGGTCCAAACCGAAGGATCTGCCGGTCGAGCTGCCGACGAAGTTCGAGTTCGTCGTGAACCTCGGCGCAGCCAAGGCGCTCGGCCTCACCATCCCGCAGTCAGTGCTCGTGCGCGCCGACACGCTCATTCATTGACAACCTCGCCGGAGTCAGTTGGCCGACTTGCCGATGTGCTTGTCGAGGAATTTCTCCATCGCCTCGTAGAACTCGAACTGGTTTTCCTCGTTGCGAAACCCGTGGCCCTCGTTGTCCTTCACGATATACGGCACATCGATACCACGCGACTTCAGCGCCGCCACCATCTGATCGGATTCGTCCTTGTTGACGCGCGGATCGCGCGCGCCTTGCGCGATCAGCAGCGGTGATTTGATCCGGTCCGCATTGAGCGCGGGTGAGCTTGCCGTCATCAGCGCCTTGTCGCGTTCGGGATGTCCGACCATTTCGTGGATCATCTCCAGATACGGCTTCCAGTACGGCGGGATCGTCTT
>JAICVH010000637.1 GCA_025935435.1 Burkholderiales bacterium | reverse complement strand
TTGCGACTCACCTGCTCGACGGCGTCGACGCGAACGACAGTCGCGCGATGAATGCGCCAGAATTCGCGCGGATCGAGCTCGTCGATCAGTTCCTTGATGGGCTTGCGAATCAGCGCCTCGAACTGCCGAGTCTGGACGCGCGTGTACTTGTCCTCGGCGCGGAAGAACAGAATGTCGCTGGTCGGAATCATGCGCAGATTCGCGCCAACGCTCGCCTGCACCCAGCGCAGGTAGTTGCCCCTGACGGCCGCGCCACCCAACCGCTGTGCGAGACCTTCGAGCAGTTGATCCACCGAATCGGGGGCTCGTTGGATGCGGGCGCGCAGGCGCTCACAGGTCAACGCCACGCGTTCGGGTTCGGCCGGCTTCAGAAGGTAATCGACGGCGCCGTGCTCGAATGCGCTGATCGCGTATTCGTCGTAGGCGGTGACGAAGACGATGTGCACGCGCCCGCTCAACGCGCGCGCTGCTTCGATGCCGTCCATCTCGGGCATGCGGATATCGAGAAAGGCGATGTCCGGCTCGACGCTTTGTGCAAGCGCGATCGCCTCGCGACCGTTGCCGGCTTCGCCGGCGATGACCAGCTCCGGCCATGCGCTCTTCAATTGCACGATGATCTGGTCGCGCATCAAGCGCTCGTCATCGACGACAATCGCCGTAGGTGCGGGCAAGGGCAGCATGCGATGACGTTCGCTCAGGCCGGCATACCGGCGACTTCGTACGGCACGCGAATCGTCGCGCGCGTGCCTCCGGCCGGCGGAACGTCGATGATCAATTCGGCGCGATCGCGATACAACGCCTTCAACCGCTCGCGTACGTTGGCCAATCCCACGCCGCCGTCGCCTTTGGGCTTGAAGCCGGCACCGGTGTCGAGCACGTCGACGAACAGCTGGCCGTCGATCACTTCCGCGCCGACTTCGATCCGACCGCCTTCGGCCTTCGGCTCCAGCCCGTGCTTGATCGCGTTTTCGACGAGCGTCTGCAGCATCATCGACGGAAACACCGCCGACCGCAGTCCTTCGGGCACCCGAAGGACGGATTCCATTCGTCCTTCCATCCGCACGGCCATGATGTCGAGGAAGGCGGTGCAGAGATCCAACTGTTGCCCGAGCGTCGGCCGGCTGCCTTCACGGATCTGCGGCATCGCCGAGCGCAGGTAGCGGATCAGGCTCCGTTGCATCTTCGACGCACGCGGCGGATCGGTCACGATCAGCTGGTCGATGCTCGCGAGTGTATTGAACAGGAAGTGCGGTTCGATCTGCGCCTGCAGCGCCTGCATGCGCGCTTCGACGACCCGTCGTTCCAGTTGTTCGGTTTCCGCGCGCCGCGTGGCTTCGCTGGCGGTGATCTCCGCCCGGCGCTTGCCGCCTGCGACCGCCTTGATGATCATCGACGCGAACACGCCGATGAACACCGGCATCGGATGCTTGAGGATTCCGCCGAGAAGCAACGCCAGGAACGAAACGAGCAGGAGCTTTTTCCACGATACGACGGCGAGCCAGTCGAAGAACCCCCACCATGTCGCCGCGATGCCCCGTCGAATGTCGCGCAGCGGTTGTCCGCTTGCCGACGTGCCGGTGCGCGCCACGGGGGTTGCGGGGAGTGGGTTGCGGGAAGCGGTCGTCATGGCATCGAAGCGTCGGGAAACGACGCCGAGAGTACGGCGTTCCGCCGCCCGGTGCCACTAGAGGAGGGACGTAACGCCGGCTCATACGGATGAAATGCAGCCGCACGGGTGCAGCCGGTGCGCACCCGTTCATAATGCGAAGCGGTTTCACCGCACTCCATGCGGCTCAAGATGCAATGCCAAAATCCACGCGAGCGACGGACGTGATAACCGGGTTCGGGTATGCCGCGTGCACGCTGTTCGCAGGCCTTGCCTTTCCGATACTTGCGAATGCCGCAAACGACGACGATCGGTCCGCGATCGACCGTCGCAAAATGGTCGACGACATCGCAACGACCGCCCGGAGTACGCGGCGCGACACCGGTCGTGGAGCGTTCAGCGATCGTGTGATGGCCGCGATGAACAAGGTCGAGCGGCATCGGTTCGTGCCTGCGAGCCAGGTGGCATCG
>JAICVH010000634.1 GCA_025935435.1 Burkholderiales bacterium | reverse complement strand
CCGATGAGGAGACGATGCTGTTGCCGGACGCCGAGCGCGTGCTCGGCGAACGTCGGCTGTCCGAGCTGGGTGCGGAAATGACGCGGCGCCGTTTCGAACTGGCCGGTCCGCATGCGGGCGAAATGGCTGTAAACACGGTTCGCACGTTCCCGGGTGCGACGCTCGCCTTCAGCGGACTGCTGGTGCTCGGTGCGTTCCTGATCGGGCGTGCAGCCACGCGCGACACGGCACCGCTGCCCGCCATGCGGAACGCGCTTCGCAAGGCCGCGCGGCCTGCACGCATTCGTTCGACCTCGCGCTCACTGGTGAACCGATTGCGCGACGCGGTCGCCGCTTGACCCACTTGCGCGGCGCGGCGGCCGTCGCTGTCAGATACCGCCGCGACGCGCGTGGATGTGCGCTTCGAACCCGCGCAACAGCGCGTCGATTGCAAAGCCGACGATGCCGATGGCGATCATGCCGCTCATGACGATCGACGTGCTGATGTTCGCCTGTCCCTTCACGAGCAGGTAGCCGATACCGCTCGAAGCGACGATCAGTTCGGCGCCCACCAGCGACTGCCAGCCCAGTCCGGCGCTGATGCGAAGGCCTGCGACGATCGACGGTACCGACGCGGGCAACAGTACTTCGGTAATCATGCGCAGGTGCGTGGCGCCGAGCGTCTGAGCCGCCTCGACGAAGCGCGGCTCGATGTACTTGGCGCCGCGGTAGGCGTTGATGACGCACGGCGGAAAAGCGCCGCTGAAGATGATGAGCACCGGTCCGCCGATGCCGGTGCCGAACCAGAGCGCGGCGAAAGGCACCCACGCGATCGGCGCAACGAAACGCAGCGCATCGAACAGCGGCGAGACGATCGCATCGAGCCAGCGAAACCACCCCATCAGCAATCCGAGCGGAATGCCGACGAGCGCCGCCAGGCCGAAGCCCATGGCGAAGCGCCCGAAACTCGACGCGAGATGCTGCTGCAGCGTGTAGCCGACGAAGGGCGTTTGCGTCAGCGCGACGAAGCGCTCGAGCACCTCGAGCGGCGTCGGCAGGAATTGTCGCTGCACGAGTCCGCTCGCAGCGATCAGCCACCAGACGGCGAAGAACGCGACGAACCCGGCGATCGATAGTGCAAGCCAGCGGCGAAACGACAGACCGCGACGGTTCGGCGTCGAACTCATCGCTGCACACGCCAGCGAAGAACGTGTCGTTCGATGCGTCCGAGCACCATCGTCATCGCGGCGCCGGTGACCGCGACGGCCGCCATGCCCACGACGATCATCGCCGGGAAGATGTCGAGCGACGCCTGATACAGGACGTGGCCGAGTCCGGCGATGGCGCCGATCAATTCGCCGGCGACGAGCGTCGTCCAGCAGGCCTGCAGGGACAGCCGCAGGCCGGTGAAGATCATCGGCATCGCACCGGGGACGAGCACTTCACGAACCAGCATCGGCCGCGACACACCGAGCATCCGGGACGCCTCGAGCAGGTGCGGCTCGATGGCGCGCACGCCGCTGTAGCTGTTGATCACGGCCGGCACGAACGCCGCGAACCAGATGATCAGCACTTTCGCTGCGTCACCGAGTCCCAGCCAGACGATCGCAAGCGGAATCCAGGCGAGCGGCGGAATCGGCCGGATCAGCAGGAACGCCGGATTGACGAATGCTTCGAACGCGCGGCTTGCCCCCATGGCGAGGCCGAGCGGCACGCCGATGATCGTCGCGGCCGCGAAGCCCAGCAGCACGAGCTTGACGCTATGCAGGACATGCGCGTGCAGGCGCGCATCCGCATAGCCGGTGATGGCGATCTGCCGTAACGCGTCCCAGGTTTCGGCGGGCGCTGGAAAGCGTCCCGGCCCGATCGCGTGCGTGAGCGTCGTCAGCGTGTACCAGACGGCGAACAGCAGCGCGAAAGTGGCGACGCCGACGAGATGACGTCGCCCCACGCTTGCGGCTCGCACCGCTCTGTTGCCGGCGACGGAGGTCGCGTCTCGAGACGGCCCTTCGCCGCTCACCGAGGAAGTCCGCTCGCGTGCGCCTCCCGCTGCTGCACCATCCCCGGCAACGGACACGTCAATTCGCGCGGTTCGCGAATTCCTTGAGCTTCGGGTCGCT
>JAICVH010000119.1 GCA_025935435.1 Burkholderiales bacterium | reverse complement strand
GGCGCATTCATCGTCGACCTGTTGAGCCAGCCGTCGTGGATTCGATTCATCGGCGACAAGGGCGTCAAGACCCACGAAGACGCGCTGCGATATCTCGAGCATGGACCGCTCGCCATGTACCGTCGGGTCGGATTCGGCCTCTACGCCGTCGAGCTGAAGGAGACCGGTCACTGCATCGGCATGTGCGGTCTGATCAAGCGCGAATCGTTGCCGGATGTCGACCTCGGCTTTGCGCTGCTGCCTTCATACTGGCATAACGGGTATGCGTTCGAGGCAGCGACCGCAGTTCTTTCGTATGGAAAAGAATCGCTGGGGCTTGGTCGAATCGTTGCGATCGTTTCGAAGGACAACGATCGATCCCGTCGATTGCTTGAACGGCTCGGCTTTCACCATGAATGCGCCGTGACATTGCGGCCGAACGACGATGAGCTCGATCTCTATGCGCTCGCCGACTGACCGCCGCGCAAAGGTCGGCACGTCGTACGAACCTGTAACGCTGCGGCCGATGCAGGAACATGACCTCACGCTACTGCACGCGTGGCTGCAACGGCCCCACGTGGTGAGATGGTGGGGACCGCACGACCGAAGCTTGAGCCTCGACGAAGTCCGGGCAGAGCATTTTCCGAGCAGCGCGCAGAACGCAGGCGTGCGGCAGTACATCGCTTCGCTCGGCGAGCGCCCGATCGGATGGGCGCAGTCCTACGTTACGCTCGGTGCCGGCGATGGATGGTGGGAGAGCGAAACCGATCCTGGCGTTCGCGGGATCGACCAGTTCCTGTGCGATCCCAACGACCTTGGACGAGGCCTCGGTACGCGAATGGTCGAGGCGCTCGTCCGACTGGTGTTCTCCGATCCGGCCGTGACGCGGATACAGACTGATCCTGCGCCGGACAACGTTCGAGCGATCCGATGCTACGAGAAGGCGGGCTTCCGGGCGATCAGGCGCATCGTCACTCCGGATGGCTGCGCGGTTCTCATGACGCAGCCAAGGCCGTGAAGTAGTACGCTCGAAGGTTGACCATCTTTTGCCCGGGAAGTACGCTGCCGCGAATGATTTCCCGGCGTAGCATCCTGTCGGCATTCGCGGCGTACACGGTCGCTGCGCCCTTGCTCGCATTCGCGCAGAACGTGCCGCGTTATCGCGTCGGATGGCTGTCGCTCGCGCGATCCGACGCGCCGTCACCATTCCTCGAGGCATTCCGACAGGGACTGAAGGAGCGCGGCTATGTCGAGGGTAAGGACATTGTCGTCGAGGTTCGTCACGCCGACGGTTCGCGCGATCGCGCGGACCAGATGGTCGCCGCGCTCGTTCGTTCAAACGTCGATGTGATCGTCACACAGGGTGGCGCCGTGTTGAGTGCCATTCGGCACGCCGGAACGACCCCCATCGTCATGGGGTATAGCGGCGATCCCGTCGAAGCCAAGTTCGTACAGAGCCTCGCCCGGCCTGGCGGCACGCGTACCGGGGTGTCGTTTCTGGCATTGCAACTGGTCGGCAAGCGCCTCGAAGTACTTGCAGCGGTCTTACCTGCGGGAGCGCGTGTTGCAGTCATTGCCGACCCGCAACATCCCGGCGAGAAAACGGAGCTCGAGTATTCGCAGGCAGCGGCGCATGAACTTGGAATGAAATTGAGTTATTACCCCGTGCGCAATGTTACTGAACTGGACGCTGCGTTCAAGACGATCGCGAGCGATGGAACGCAGGGCATCGTTGTGTTCCCGGATGCCTTCACGCTGGAAGAGCGGGACAATCTGGCGGCGTTCGGGCTCGCGCACCGACTGCCGATGGTGTCGGGGTGGAGCACGTATGCAGACAGCGGGTTTTTGATGACGTACGGCCCCAATCTGCGCGACTCGTACGTCCACTTGGCGACCTACGTTGACAAGATCCTGAAGGGCGCAAAACCGGCGGAACTTCCCGTGGAGCTGCCGGCGTCCGTCGAGTTCGTGATCAACGCAAAAACGGCCAGGGCCATCGGCGTCAAGCCATCGCAGGCGATGCTGCTTCGCGCTGACCGAATCATCGAGTGACGCGCGCGGAGCGCTGTTCGTCCATAACCTCTGCGGCGTTGCCCGTTCCAGCGCTTTTCGCACCGCGCCGCAGGTAGACTGTGAGGCAGCCTGGACGGCCAGTCGTGCAGCCGGACCGACTGGAAGGGAGCGACTGTGTCGCATCGCGTTGAAGGGCTGGTCCAAACGTCTTCCGACCGGATTGGCAGAGTGAATCGATGATTGCACTGCGCTCGTTTTGCGCCGTCGCGCTGCTGTCGCTGTGGACGGCGCCTGGTTTTGCCGCCTCGCCCTATGCCGGACAACAAAACCGCGCCATCAAGGCGCTTTCCGACCAGGAGATCGCTGACTACCTGACCGGCAGCGGCATGGGGTTTGCCAAGGCGGCGGAACTCAATGGTTATCCGGGTCCGGCGCACGTGCTCGAACATGCGACCGAGCTGGATCTCTCAGCGCAGCAGAAGGCGCGCACCCAGCAAGTGTTCGAGCGCATGCAAGTACGAGCGCGCGCACTCGGGGTGCGGCTGGTCGACGAGGAACGTACGCTCGATGCGCTGTTCTCTGAAAAAAAGATCGCCAACGCATCACTCGAGAAAGCATTGAGTTCGATCGCTACGCTGCAGGGCGAGCTCCGGTTGACGCATTTGCAGGCGCATCTCGAGCAGCGAGCGATCCTGAGTGAAGCGCAATTGGCGAAATATCGACGTCTGCGCGGCTACGAGGCCGGTCACTCCGCGCCGTCGCATCGCCACTGACACGTGACGCGCCATCGAACCGAGCTCCGCCATGACTAACCGCTCGACAAGACGCAAACCAATCGCAGTGAAGAGCGCTGAACTCGCGCTTACCGTACCGCACGTCATCGCACATCGAATCGCACGGATGGCTGCCGCGGGTCCGGTGCCAACGATGAGCGATCGAGTTGAATTCATCCGGATGCATGTCGAGAAAACGGCTGCGTGTTTCGAATCATGGAACGCGATGACGCTGCAAGCGTGGCGAGCGAATCATGCTTTCAACGCTGCGATCATCCGAGCGCTGTTCTTGACCAGCGCAGGGCGCCACGCATCGGTAGTCGAGGCCGCGTCGCGGTTGACCCGACACAGCGCCGCAATCGTTCACAAGGGACTGAACCCGGTCCATCGACGAGTGATCGCCAACGCCAGGCGCCTCACCACACGCCGGTGACCGTTTCGACGTCTCGCAAGAGCACCGGGCGCACAACGATACGCATCACCATTTGCCGTTAACCTGGGAGAGGAGCGTCATGCGAAATGCCTCAACTGTCCGTCGCTCGCCATGGACCGACGTACTCAAATGCGCAATCGCGCTGTTGTTTCTCGGCGCTGGTTCGGTCGCGGCCCAGAGCTCGAAGGACATGACGCCCGAAATGCAGAAGGTCCGGCAGGCGCTCGACAAGTATCAGGACCCGATCGCCGCCGTGCATGACGGGTACTTTTCGACGGTCGGATGCATCGAGTATCCAAAGGCGGGGATCGCTGGACAGGTGCCGTACCGCGCCGGCGGAATGGGCGTTCACTTCTTCAACGTGGCGCTGATGGGCAAGCTCGATCCCATGAAACCGCAAGTGCTCGTCTATCAACCCGAAGGCGGCAAGCTGCGCCTTGTTGCCGCCGAATATTTCGTGCCGCTTTCACCCGACAGCAAGGAGCGCCCGGAAATGTTCGGGCATCCTTTCGATGGGCCGATGGAGGGGCATCATCCGTTGATGCCTCATGAACTGAAGCACTACGATCTTCACGTCTGGTTCTGGAAACGGAATCCAGCGGGGTTGTTCTCGCCGACGAATCCCGAGGTGAAGTGCCCGAAGTCGCCGTATACGTTCAAGGAAACGGCCCCGGCGCTCGTCACGCACAACTAATGCTGAGGCATTGCGCGGATGCTGATCCGCGTTGACGATCTCGAGGGCGCCGAAATTGCCGCGCTGCTCGCCGAGCATCTCGGGGACATGCATCGCTGGTCGCCGCCGGAAAGTGTGCATGCACTCGACCTGGCTGGTTTGCGAAGCCCGGATATTACGTTCTGGACCGCCTGGAACGATGGCGATCTGCTCGGCTGCGGCGCATTGAAGGCGCTCGATCGGGACCATGGCGAGATCAAATCGATGCGCACGGCGGCGAAGAGTCGCCGGCAAGGCGTCGCGCGCACGATGCTCGAACACATCATCCGCGAAGGCAGGCGACGCCGCTATCGGCGCCTCAGTCTGGAAACCGGCTCGCTGCCCGCGTTCGAACCGGCGCGCCGTCTCTACGAGCGTTTCGGTTTCACCTACTGCGACCCATTCGCCGGGTATGGGCCCGACCCGAACAGTGTTTTCATGACGCGATCGCTCGATCCATGAATGCGCTTCCGGTGCGATCTGTTATCTTCCCGCCGCGCGTATCGGCGAGAGCCGCGTCAGCATATTGCCGAACCTCGCGCACGCAACTGGCGGGTGCCACGACCCAATGACGATCCACGTATGCCTCGCGGGGGCGACCGGATGGGCGGGCTCCGAGCTTGCGCGCGGCATCGCCAATGCCGCCGACATGGCACTCGTCGGCGCGGTTGCGCGGCGCCACGCAGGTCGGAAGTTAGGTGACGAAATCGGCGCGCCGGAAATACGCTGCGTGGTGTCCGGTACCGTGCAGGAAGCGCTTGCCACGCCGTGCGACGTCTTCGTCGAATACACGAGACCCGATTCTGCGAAGGCGAACATCCTTGTCGCACTCGAGCGACGCGTGCCGGTGGTCGTCGGCACGTCTGGATTGACGGAGGACGATTTCGCCGAGATCGATCGAGTGGCACGCAGCGTCGAGCGCGGCGTGCTCGCGTGCGGTAATTTCGCCCTGACCGTGGTGCTGCTGCAGCGATTCGCCGAAATGGCGGCGAAATGGATCCCGCAGTGGGAGATCATCGACTACGCGCACGACGACAAGGTCGACGCGCCGAGCGGGACTGCGCGTGAACTTGCGGCGCGTCTCGCCCGGATACGCCATCCGGCGCCGACCGTGCCGCTCGACCAGACCGTCGGCCCGCGCGAGGCCCGCGGCGCCACACTGACGGGATCGCAAGTGCACTCGGTGCGACTGCCCGGTTTCGTCATCAGCGCCGAAGTCATTTTCGGCATGCCGGATCAAAAGCTGACGCTGCGGCACGATTCAGGGAGCAGCGCCCGTCCCTATGTCGACGGGGCCTTGCTCGCGATACGTAAGGTGTCGACGCTAGTGGGCGTCCATCGCGGGTTGCAGTCCGTGCTCGACGCATGACGATCGAACTGGATCACGCGATCGTATCGGCACGCGATCAGCGTTCTGCGGCGAAACAGCTCGCCGAATTGCTCGGCGTTCGCTGGTCTGCGACGGGCATCGGTCCGTTCTCTGCGGTTTACGTGAACGACGGTCTCACGCTCGACTTCATCGACGATCAGGAAGCCTTTCCGGTCCAGCATTTCTGCTTTCGCGTGACCGACGAGGAATTCGACGCAATCCTCGCCCGCCTGCAAACCGCGGACATCAGCTATCGGAGCAGTGTCCGCGGCGCCGAAGACCGTCAGGTTGGCACCGCGTATGGCGGTCGCATCGTGTACTGGAACGAGCCCGACGGTCATCAGTGGGAAATATTGACGGTGAGTTATGCGCGACCGCCGCGTTGAAGGACTGATGCGGCGCACTTGCGCGTGCCTGATGTTCGCGCTGTGCATCGTGGCGCCCTTCGATGCGCGCGCGCAAGCGACGCGCCTCGCGGCACCGAATGTTGTCGTCATTTCCGAGCAGCTCGTCACGTCGGGTCAACCGTCGGCGGCCGCGCTTGCCTCGTTGAAAGCACTCGGCTTCGACGCAGTGATCTACCTCGCACCGGCGACCGTCAGCGACGCTGTCCGCGACGAGCATAGGATCGTCACCGGACAAGGCCTCATCTTCATCAATCTTCCGGTTCAGTTCGACGAGCCGTCTGCAAGCGACTTCGAAACGTTCGCGGCGCTGCTCAAGGGCCTGGGCAACCGCAGAGTGCTCGTCCATTGCCAGATCAACCTGCGGGCATCGTCGTTCGTGTTTCTGTACCGCGTCCTGTCGCTCGGCGATCCGCCCCGTCGCGCTTACGACGCGTTGTCGAGCGTATGGGTGCCTCACGGCCCGTGGCGACGACTGATCGAAAGCGAACTGCGCAGCCATCACATCGACTTCGAGCTGCTGTAACACGCGAGTCGAATCGAACGGTCTTTGTCGAGCGGAGCCGAGCGCTCGCCGCCCGGCGACGCCACGGAATCAACATGCACGAACTTCTGGACAACATCGCGTGGCATACGCTGGCCGGACCGCACGCGCGGTACGCGAGCGGAAGCGGCGCGGCCCGCCGGTATGCCGCGGGCTTCTCACCGATCGTCGGCTTCGCGGACGGCGCTCGTCCCGATTTCCCCGCGTTGACCCCTTACTGCGGACCAGACGAGCACTTCTACTGCGACGGCTGGTCCGGCACGCCGCCTCCGGGGTGGCGTATCGATGCCGAATCGACGATGTTCAAGATGGTGTGGGAACTGCCGGTGCTGCCGGAGGACGACGCACCCCAGGCCGTGCGATTGCGTCCCGAACATGTAACCCAGGCGCTGGCGCTCGCCGACTTGACGCGTCCCGGGCCGATCGGCCCGCGAACGTTCGAGCTCGGCGAATACTTCGGTGCGTTCGACGGCGCGCGCCTCGTCGCCATGGTGGGCGAGCGCATGCAGGCGGGGACGCTCCACGAAATCAGCGGCGTCTGCACGCATCCCGAATACCAGGGGCGCGGCCTCGCGCGTGGACTCATCACGAAACTCGTTCGGCGACAACTGCAACGGGGCGAGACTCCGTTTTTGCACGTGATGCGTGACAACGCCGCCGCGCGCGAGCTCTACGAGCGGCTGGGGTTTCGCAACTACCGCGAGTCGGTCGTTCGGGTCGTGTCGCGTGGTTGACGCGGGCGGCGGCCGCGGCAATGATGTGCGCGCGCCGCGCGAGCCTATTTTTTTATGCGCTGCACGCCTGACCACCGTCCGCCATCCACGATCGAAGGAGACGCTGCCATGCAATACAACCGGGTCATTCTCGCCATCGCCTCTTGCGGCGCGTTCGCCGCCGGCATCGTCGTTTCGCCGCATGCGCACGACGTCATCGAGACCGCCCAGGCGCAAGCCTCACCACCGCCGCTCGCGCCGGC
>JAICVH010000181.1 GCA_025935435.1 Burkholderiales bacterium | reverse complement strand
GGCGCGCGGTGGTGAGCCGTGCATGCCTCGAGGCACGTCACCGGCTGCTCGTCGATATACGGGTGCCGTACCAGCCCAGGCGGATTTCATTTACAGTGCCCCCTCGCCGCGAAGAGACCGCGGCTCGCCTTCATTGATCACGGAGACACCAATGCGCACCGATCTCACGCTTTGCATACTCCGCAAGACGCTGCTGGGTCTGGCCGCTCTCGTCGCATGCGCCGCCACCGCGCGCGCCGACGTACTCGACGACGTCAAGGCCAACGGCGTCGTCAAATGCGGCGTCACCCTCGCGTCGGCAGGCTTCTCCGCCGAGAACAACGCGGGCAAGCGCGAGGGCTTCGACATCGATCTCTGCAAGGCGATTGCCGCGGCGGCGCTGGGCGATGAGACGAAGATCCAGCTGACCCCGATGGATCTGAAGACCGCGTTTGCCGGTCTGCCCACCGGTGTCGTCGACGTGCTGACGCATCGGTTCACCTGGACACAGAGCCGCGACGTCGGCGGTCTCAAGTTTCCGAAGATCATGTTCTTCGACGGGCAGGGGTTCGCCGTCGCAAAGAAGTCGAAGGCCAACAAGATCGCGGATCTCAACAACGCGACGATCTGCACGCTGCAGGGCAGCACCTCCGAGTTGATCGTGGCGAGCTACTTCGCGTCGCACAAGCTCAAGTACAAGATCGTCACGTTCGCGTCCGCGGAACAGGCGTGGGACGCCTTCGTCGGCAAGCGTTGCGACACGGTCATCAACGACCGCTCCGGACTTGCTGCGCGCCTTGCGAAGTTGCCCAACCAGGATGATTACAAGGTGCTCGCGGAAACCGTCTCGAACGAGCCGATCGGTCCGATCGTAGCGCAGGGCCAGCCGCGATGGGAAGCGGTCGTTCGCTTCACATTGAATGCGCTGGTGGCTGCAGAGGAGCTCGGTGTCACGCAGGCAAACGTCGATTCGCAACGCGCTTCGCAAAGTCCGGACGTGCAGCGCCTGCTTGGCGTGACCGGAGACTTCGGCAGCAAGCTCGGCGTCAACAACGATTATGCGTACAAGGCGATCAAGGCAGTCGGCAATTACGGCGAAGTGTGGGATCGCAACGTCGGGCCGAAAACGCCGTTGCGCCTGGAGCGCGGACGCAACGCGCTGGTCGCAAACGGCGGCTTGATGATGTCGATACCGATCCGCTGAACTGCCGGGTGTCTGCTGTGCTTGGTGGCCGCCCGGCGCGCATGCCGCCGGCGCGGCCGACTGCGATGTCGCGGGCCGTTTTCCTCGAACGCTTGCCCGGCTACATTGGCCAGGTCGTGCTCGTGGCGTTCGTTGGCTGGCTGGTCTGGCATGCAACGCTTAACTTTCAAGCCAACGCCCGTGCGCTTCATCTGGCGACCGGTTTCGACTTTCTGCGCACGCAGGCGGGATTCGAGATTGCGCAGACGCTGATACCGTACGGTCCCGCGTCGTCCTATCTGGCGGCGATCGTCGTCGCCGTACTGAACACGCTGCTCGTCGTCATGCTCGCCGGCGTGCTGAGCACGGTGATTGGCCTTGGCGTGGCGTTTGGCCGGCTGTCTCCGCCAGGCCTCGTCCGCAGTGCATCCGCGGTCTATGTGGAAGTGTTCCGCAATATCCCGCTGTTGCTGCAGATCCTGTTCTGGTACGCGTTGACGATCGGCACGCTGCCCGGTGTCGGCGACAGCATCGAATTCGGGGGGGCGCTGCTCAACAATCGCGGCCTGTTCCTTCCTCTGGGTTCCGATCGGCCGCATGTCGACGGGTTCGCGGTCAGCGGCGGTGTCGCCATCCTGCCCGAGCTGATGGCGCTGACGCTTGGCCTGTCGATCTACAACAGCACCTTTCTGGCCGAGATATTCCGCGCCGGCATCCTGTCCGTTCCGCGCGGACAGCTCGAGGCCGCGCACACCGTTGGCCTGACCGGCGTGCGAGCGGCGGTGCTGGTCACGATGCCGCAGGCGCTGCGTGTCGCGCTGCCTGCAGCCGGCGGCCAATATCAAACGCTGGCAAAAGCATCGTCGCTCGCAGCTGCGATCGGTTACCCCGACATCATGCAAATCATTGGCGGCACGGTGGCGAGCCAGACGAGCCAGGCGCTGGAAGCGATGACGCTGGTCGCGCTGCTTTACGCGGGCATCAACGTGTCCATCGCGCTCGCCACGAGCCTTGCGAATCGCCGCTTGCTCGCACACGAGGGGCGTTGAACGTGGGTCGCCCGCGCTCGCAGCACCAAGCGTGACCGGAAATGAGGCGCTCGCTTCGAACGACATGACGACACATTTCGTTCGCCGCTCGTTCATCGACGCACGTGAAGCGCCGACCCAGGCGATGCCGTGGCCGGTGCGCTGGCGGCGGGTGGCATTCTCCACGCCGGCGAAGGCCGCGCTTTCCATTGCGCTCGCCGCGGTCATTGTCGTTCTCGGCTGGCGGCTGATCGAATGGGCGCTCGTACGCGCGCACTGGCTCGGCACGTCGAGCGAAGCGTGCGCAGGCGACGCGGGCGCGTGCTGGGCGTTCGTCGTCGCGCGCTGGAAGCCGTGGCTCGTTGGCAACTATCCGTCGGAGCAACTGTGGCGACCATGGTTTTGCTTTGCCATGTTCGCACTGTTCTGGGCGTGGGCCGTTCGGCGTTCGCACACGGCGAGCCTCGCGCGCGTTCTGCTCGGCTTCGTGCTAATGCCGATCGCCTTCGCGCTGCTGCTGATCGGCGGGGGTCCGCTGCCCATCGTTGCACCGACGCTTTGGGGCGGACTGTTGCTGACGTTCGTCGTGACGCTCGCGACGTTTGCGACGGCGCTGCCCCTGGGTCTCGCGCTTGCACTTGGTCGCCGTTCGCGTCTGCCTGCGGTGCATGCGTTGTGTGCGGCGTTCATCGAATCGATGCGTGCGGTACCACTGCTTGCGCTGCTGTTCATCGCCGCCACGTTGCTGCCGCTGTTCCTGCCCAACGGATGGAGCGTCGACCTGTTCTCGCGTGCGGTGCTTGCGTTCGCGCTGTTCAACGCCGCGCTCGCCGCGGAAGTGTTTCGAGGAGGGCTGCAATCGATCGGGCGCGGGCAGCTCGAGGCGGCGACTACGGTGGGGCTCGGCGACTTCACGACGCTGCGATTGGTGGTGCTGCCGCAGGCGGTGACGGCCGTCGTGCCCGCGCTCGTCAACGTCATGATCGCCATCATCAAGGAAACGACGCTGCTGTCCGTGATCGGCGTCAACGATCTGCTCGGCGCCATCGAGGTGGGAGCCAAGTCACCCGACTGGATGGGCGAGTCCAACATTCTGACGTCGGGCTACGCGTTCCTCGCGATCGTCTACCTGACGATTTGCTACGGCCTATCGCGCTTCAGCCGGCGGCTGGAAGTGCAGCGCTGAGATCATCGAGGCGTCGATGACGGGTGATTCCGCAACGCCTTCGCGCGAGCCGATGGCGCGGCTCCAAGGCATCAACAAGTGGTACGGTGCCTTCCATGCGTTACGCGACGTCGATTTGGAGGTCGCGTCGGGAGAACGCATCGTCGTCTGCGGCCCGTCGGGCTCGGGCAAGTCCACCCTCGTACGCATCGTCAACCTGCTCGAAGCGTTTCAGCTCGGACGACTTCATGTTTGCGGCATCGATGTCGACGCGAACGAAATAACGCGCGCGGCACGCCGCGAGGTGAATCGGCACGTCGCCATGGTGTTTCAGCAGTTCAACCTGTTCCCGCATATGACGGTGCTGCAGAACCTCACCGTCGGTCCAGTCTACGGCAGCGGTGTGAACCGAGCGGAAGCGCGCGAACGCGCGCAGCACTATCTCGAACGCGTAGGACTTACCGACCAGGCGCACAAGCACCCGGCGCAGCTCTCCGGCGGCCAGCAGCAACGCGTTGCGATCGCGCGTGCGCTTTGCACGCGGCCGAAAATGGTGCTGTTCGACGAACCCACAGCTTCACTCGACCCCGAGATGGTGACCGAGGTATTGCATACGATGGAGAGTCTGGCCGGTGAAGGCATGACGATGATCGTCGTCACGCACGAAATGGGCTTCGCGCGCCGCGTCGCCGATCGGCTGGTGTTCATGGACCACGGACAGATCATCGAGACCGCACCGGCCGGTGATTTTTTCGACCGGCCGCAAAGTGCACGGTTGCAGGCGTTTCTCGGCCAGCTGCTGACTCACTGATCGCGCCGTTAATCATTGCAAGCACTCCGGAGTCCCACCCATGCCCGTCATCGACGTTCACACGCATATGTTCACCGCCAAGTGGCTCGAGCTGCTGAGACACAATGGCGGCATCTACAACATCAAGACACGACCCGACGGTCAGCAGGAAATCTTTCGCGGCGAGACGCCGGTCGTCATTCCGCAACCCGGTCACTTCGACTACGAGCTGCGTCTGCGGCACATGGACGCCGCGGGCATCGACGTCTCGATCGTCTCGCTCACCTGTCCGAACGTTTACTGGGGCGATGAAGAAGTCAGCTGCCGCGCAGCCCGGGAATCGAATGACACGATGGCTACGGCGCAGGCGACGTACCCCGATCGGATTCGGTGGTTCACGTCGCTGCCGTGGGAATACCCGCAGCGGGCGTTGGAGGAACTGCACAGGACCTGTGACGACGGTGCCATCGGCGTGATGGTGCTGGCGAACGTCGCTGGCCGCAGCCTGACCGATGCGCTGTTCGAGCCGATCTGGCGCGAAATCGACCGCCGCCGTCTGCCGGTGCTCGTGCATCCGACCGATCCGCCGGGCGTCGAGTCGATGGACATGACCAAGTACGACCTCAGTTGGTCCGTCGGCTTCATGTTCGACACGACGCTTGCGATCACACGGATGATATTCGACGGCTTCTTCGACCGCTATCCCGATCTCAAGATCATCGCCTCTCACGGCGGCGGAACGTTGCCTTATCTCGTGGGACGCTTCGAGAAGGGCGATGAAGTCGAAATCCCGAGTCGTCGCAGGATGCAGCGGAAACCGACCGATTACCTGCGACATATCTACTATGACTGCATCACCTACGACCCCGGTGCGCTGCAATACCTGATTTCAGTGGTCGGCGCCGAGCATGTGATGTTCGGCACCGACTGGCCCCATCAGGTGCACGATACCAAGGGGTCCTTCGCGAATACGGCGCGCCTGCCCGACTCTCAAACCACCGCGGTCCGTTCGCGCAATGCCGAGCGCATCTTCAAGCTGTAGGCATCGAGCGCACTGAGCCGCGACACCGCCGTTCCTCCGCGCGCGGGTTCGCCCCGTTCAACGGCTCGTGTGTGCCGGGTCCATGCCTTCGCGGCGCTTCGCCTGATCGGCCATCGGCGAGGCAAGAAACGACAGGAACTCCGCGGTTGCGGCACGCTGCGTCGACGTCGCACAGACGGCCGCGGAGAACGTGGTCATCACCTGGCATTCCGGAGGCAGCGGACCGATGACGTCGATGCCCGGACCATGCATGAGCTCGCTCGACTGCTGAAAGCCGAGCTCGATGTCGCCGCGTGCAATCAGCGTTCCCACCGGAATGCCCGGCGTCGCCTGGACGATGCGGGACGCAATCTCATCGGCAATGCCCCAGCGTTGGAACAGGCGCACCAGATGCTGACCGCTCGGACCGGTGGAATAGCCGATGCTTCGCGCCTGCAGTACCGCTTGGCGCAGGGCGGATTCGTTCGAGATATCCGGGGGCGAAGCGCCGACTGCAACGGCGACCGCCACACCGCAGCGTGCAAGGTCGGTTCGAGTGGCCGGATCGACGCTGCCGGAGCGTGC
>JAICVH010000283.1 GCA_025935435.1 Burkholderiales bacterium | reverse complement strand
GATGCCGAACTCGGAAGAAACGCCCGGTTGCCCGAGGAATTCGCCCCGCGCTCGCCCCACGAGGCTCAAACGCGACTTTTCGTACGCGATCGTAAACATCAGATCGCGCACGGGGGCGTTCGCCGCGATGTCGATGCGCGCCTCGAATACGTCGCCGATTCGTATATCGGAAGGCGCATGCAACTCGAGTCGTACCGGTGCCTCCGGAATGCCGACCGATGATGTCGCCGGTGTCAAACGGCGAGCGCTCGCTCCGGCATTCGTATCGACATCAGGCGTGTCAGGTGTTGCGGCGGGGCGACTCGCCGCATCACGCTCGACGGTGGCTTGTCCAGCCGCCGAAACGGGCGTCGTTCCGCTGGACGCATCGTCCAGCCAAGCGCCGACGAGCACCGCCATGCTGAACGAGACTGCAAGTGCGATAGCGATGTGCCAGCCGCGCTTCCTACGCATATTCGACATCTCGATAATTAGAACGACGTTCTATTGCACTTCCGCAGGTGCAATTTTATACTGGCGCATCGCCACGCAAAACGTCGTTCTGCACAGCGAAACGCAATGCGGCTACTGCCGTTGCGTGACTGCGCGACCAGCGCTGTTCGATCTCAAACGGCAACACAAGAAGCAGGAGGCATCGGATGAAACCCCGTCTAATCGCGTCGTCGCTGATTGCGGCTGCGGCATTCGTAACGTCGTCCTCGGCAATCGCAGGCGCCGCCGATCTGTCGACGTGTTGCGCGCCGGCCGACCAGGATTTTCCAAAGGTCGCCGGCAACCTCGGCAACCAGGGCTACTCGTCACTCAGCCAGGTCAACAAGGACAACATCAACAAGCTCGGTCCCGTGTGGTTGAACCATGTGTCGCGCGCGCCGGTGACGACGCCAACGCCCGGACCCGGTACGAACGACACCGGCCAGCAGACGACGCCGATCGTCGTCGACGGCGTGATTTACATGGACACGCCGAACGGCGACGTCATCGCCATCGACGGCAAGACCGGCAAGACCAAATGGAAGTGGCACCCGACGGCGTTCAGCACGAGCAACACACGCCGGGGCGTCTCCGTAGGCGACGGGAAGGTCTACACGTTGGCCGGCGGTCAGCGCGTGGTCGCGCTGGACCAGAATACCGGCGCACAGGTCTGGGTTTCGCAACCGACCGGCCCGAACGGCGCAAGTCTCGGCAACATTCAAAAGGTCGCCACGATTTACTACGATGGCCTGGTCTATCTCGGCGGCAACGACGGTGCCCGCAACGCCGCATTCGCCGTGCGATCGAGCGACGGCAGCCTGGCGTGGTTCTTCTACGGCGGTGCCGAACCTGGACGTGTTGTTACCGATGTAAACGGCGTGACGGTCGACGCCGGCGCAACCTGGGGTCCGCCGGTCAATGGCCAGAGTTGCGCGCTGACGGGTGGCGTGTCGCCGTGGATCCATCCGTCGCTCGATCCGGAACTCGGGATGGTTTATTACGCGTTCGGCAACGTGCGCAGTTGCCGTTCTTCACAGGACGGACAGCTTCGTCCGGGTGACAACCTGTTCGGCAACTCGCTGGTGGCGCTCGATCTCAAGACCGGTGAATACAAGTGGCATTTCCAGTCGATCCGCCACGACCATTGGGACATGGACAACACGAGCCCGCCACCGCTGGGCGACGTCACGATCAACGGCGAATCGAAGAAGGTCATCTATTACGGCGCCAAGGCCCCGATGACGTTCATCATCGATCGCACCAACGGCAAACCGTTGACCGGGATCGACGAGAAGCCGAGGCCCACGGACTCGAGGCAGTCCAGTGCGACGATGCAGAAGTTTCCATCGCAAGGCATGTGGATTCCCGAATGCGTGATCTGGGAAAAGCTCGACGCGAACAACATTCCCGGCAATCCATGGCGCGGCGTGCCGAACTACAACGGCTATCAACCGGACGCCACGGGTAACCTCGTTTACACGGAACCGAATTACTTGTCGTTGAACGACACGCCGTTCGTGACCTATCCGGCGGCCTACGGTGCGACGCATCGCAAAGGCTGCCTGTTCGACGATCACTGGGATCTGCCGGTCCTGTCGACGACGAGCCAGAACGGTGGCGCCGACTGGTCGGACCAGGCGTTCAGCCCAAGGACGGGACTCGTTTATATCCCGTATGGCGTCAACAACGTCGCGCATGATCGCAACGAAGGCGGCAACGGATTGCGCGCGCTCGGGCAGTATCAGACGGGTGGTGTCGTTGCTCTCAACGCCACCAACGGTACCGTCGTGTGGAGAAACCACTTCGGCCTCGACGCCGCACACGGACAGCACCCGTTGCTGACGGGCAGCGACCTGCTGTTCATTGGCGACCCGGCGGGCTGGTTGCGCGCGATGGACGCCGTGACGGGGCAGGAGGTGTGGAAGTTCCAGACCGGATCCGCGATCAGCTCGGGTGCGATCACCTACATGATCGACGGCGAGCAGTACGTCGCCGTGTTTGCCGCCGGTACGGGCATTCCATACGGCAACTCGATCACCGAAGGCGATTCGCTCTGGGCGTTCAAGCTCGGCGGTGGTGCGAGGTACACGGACGCCGACGGGAATGTCGTCTCCGGGAGCAGCGAGGCGCCGACACCCGCGCCGCTCAACATTCGTCGCCCGGTCGGTGGAAACCCCGTCGAGGGAAGCACCGTGAACAACACCGTGTATCTGGCGCGCGCCAACAGGACCACCGACACGGCGGCATTCCAGGACGGCCTCAACGGGAATGCCAATCCTGCCAATCGGTTCGTCACGACCAACGCGATGAACCCGACGCATATGCGGGTTCCCGTGGGAACGACCGTCACGTTCCTGAACCCAGGTAGCGAGACGTTTGCATCGTTCCCGAATCAAAAAGCGCATTGCGCGACGCAGTTCTTCGAGGGGTTGTTCAACTTCAAGCTCGCCCCCGGACAGAGCGCGACGTACACGTTCACGCGTGCGGGCGAGTATTTCTTCAACGACTGTACCGATCCGCGTCCGACCGGCAAGATCGTCGTGTATCACGTGCCCATCGATGTGCCGGGCGCAGCGACGTTTACGCCGCGGTCGCTCGATCTCGGGTCGGCAAACGGCGTGTTCACCGGCATCAACGGCGTCATCACCGCGCACTTCGACATCCCGAGCGATTACACCGTCGAGGGTGACGTGACGCTGAAGACGCCGCTGTCATCGACGCTGTTTTCGCCGGTGTCGACGAACGCCGGGTCGGGCAGCAGGCATCTGGTTGCGCAATTCAGCAAGGCCGAAATCGACAACAACATTCCTGCGGGCGAGTCCGTTCCGCTGGTGCTGAATGTCAACGTCCTGGAGAACGGCGTGCAAAAGCAGCTGACGTCGACGGTGAACGTCAAAGTCGTCAAATAGCCGTACAGCGGAGTTCTCGCGATCGGGTCGTCACAGCGCGACTGCGGCGACCCGATTCTTTTGCGACGCCGTATCGGCGCGCTCGCCGTTCTCGATCCAATCTGAGGCAACAACGTGTCGCGATTCCGCAGCGCTTTGATTCTTTTCGTCGTCTCGACTTTATGCGTGTCGCCCGCGTGGAGCGAGCCCTACGCGTACGTGACCAATCGGGGTTCCGCAACTGTGTCGATCATCGATACGCAGACGGACAAGGTCACCTCGACGTTCGCTGTCGTCAACGAGCCACTCGGCATTGCTGCGTCGGCCGATGGCGCACGTCTTTACGTCGTCAACCAGACGGGCACGCTGATCGAACGCGACCTCTACGAAGACAAGGAGACGGCTCGCATGACGGTTGGCGCTGCGGCGGCAGGCATCTGGCCAAGTCCTGACGGCAGGATGCTCTTGGTTGCGCTCGGTGACCGCGACGCCGTCGCGCTGATCGACATGCCGACGTTGCGCATGCTGAAGACGCTGCAGGTGGGCGGCAAACGCGCCGAGCATGCGGTATTCAGTCCGGATGGACGCTGGGTCTATGCGAGCGCAAAGAACGGCGATTCGATCGCCGTCATCGATGTGGCGAAGCGCGCGCTCGTCAAGTCGATTGGCCTGGGCGGTGAGCCGGGGAGTATTGCGTTCGCTCCCGATGGATCGCGCGCTTATGCGGCGGTTACGGCGGCGCAAGAACTCGTCGTGATCGACGTTGCGCGCCACGCAGTCGCGGCACGCGTCAAACCGTCGGCAAGGCCTAACGACATCATCGCGCACCCGGATGGCAAGCGCGTCTTCGTGGGTGTCGGCGAAGCGGGGAAGGTGCAAGTGCTCGACGTCCAGTCCGGCCGATCCATCGCGACGGCCGAGGCTGGCGCGGGTGTTGCGGAAATG
>JAICVH010000751.1 GCA_025935435.1 Burkholderiales bacterium | reverse complement strand
CTTCGTCGACGGCCTTCTGCAGGCCCTCCTCCTGGATGCCGAACGTCCATTCGGGAACGAAATAGCGCGGGTTGGCGATCGGCGTGTACGGGAACGCCTGGCCGACGATACCGACGGCGACGCCGTTGATCGACTTCACGACGTACGGCGCGAACACCGGGTCGCCGAAGTCCGCGGTGCGGACGTTCTGCGCAACGAAATCGATGCGTCCGGCGAAGTCACGGTCGACGACTTCCTTGACGCGTGCCGCACCGTAGGTGAACTCCCAGTGCCCCGTCATCACATCGACACCGAGCAGTTTCGCCGCGTCGACCATGTCCTGGCCGCGCGTCCACAGCGACGTCGCGGAGCCCTGCCACGTGTCGCCGCCGTCCAGCAGCAACGCACCGGGCCGCGCCGCGCGAAGGCGCCGGATCAGCGTCGCGACGTGCGCAAATCCGCCCATCGCGCCATAAGCGCGGGACGCCCGCTCGAAATCGAGATACGTGAACGCGTGAGCGTCGCGCGTGCCGGGGGCAATGTTGAAATGTCGAAGCAGGGCTTCGCCGACGAGATGCGGCGGCTTGCCGCGTGCGTCGCCGACACCGAGGTTGACGCTCGGCTCGCGAAAGCGAACGGGGCGCAATTGCGCATGGCAGTCGGTGATATGGAGCAGTGCGACGTTGCCAAACGGCTGCAGCGCGTCGTAGAACCGGTCGCCGTCGGCGTTGTCAGCGGCGTGCGCTGAATCGACCCGCAGGCCGGCGACGCCGGCCGCAGCGATGGCCTGCAGGAATTCGCGCCGCCTCATCGCCGCGTCAAGCGCGCGTCGCTTGCGTCACTCCAACCTTCGCCGTCGACGCCCCGCGCCGTGCTCGCGGCAACGCAATATGTCACTGATTGACGGGCGACGCCGGATCCATCAGCAGTGCAACGACATCGCGGATCTGCTGCTCGGTCAGGATGTGCTGATGGCCGAAGCGCGGCATGTTCGAGCAGGCGTTGAACGCTTCCGCGTTGTACACCTTGCTCCAGGCGTACTTGCGCGTCTCGTCGGTGAAACCGCGCAGCTTGCCGAACTGGTAGAGCGACGGGCCGATCGTCCCGTATGCGAGTTCGGCGGCCGACAACTGATGACATGCGTAGCAGTTGGCACCCGCCGGCGTTTGCGGGTTGTCGGAATACTGGAAGCCCTGACCACTTTGCGCGATGCGCTCGCCGGCCTTCCAATCGCCGACCAGGTTGCCATCGGCCGGGAATTTGACCGTCGCGAGGTTCGCCTGCTGAATCTTTTCGGCCACCGACGGCGGCAACGAACGGTTCGCATATTCGCTGCACAGGCGCTGCGTTTCATCCTGATCGAGCCGACTCAGCTGCGCCTGCCCGCGCGCCTTGAACGAGGACTTCATCATCGCGGTCGCACGCGCGCGTACATCCGCATCGTCGACGGACGTCGTCGCGCAGCCATGCAGCACACCCGCTATGGCGACACTCGCCACGCCGGCGAGCGCCAGGCAACTAACGATGTTCTTCATCATGTCGTCGTCCCGTCAGCGCTTGATCGCGGGACCGTCGTACGCGGCGCCGTTCGCGCGGGCGGCAAGATACGCCGTCAGCGCGAT
>JAICVH010000276.1 GCA_025935435.1 Burkholderiales bacterium | reverse complement strand
GCAAGGCCCGCGAAATAGTCGAGCTGGGCCGCCGCGGCATGCACGTCGCCAGTCATTTCCGCGATCGGGTTGCCGCCATTCACTGCGTCGATCCACGCCAGTTCGTCCGCGTGTTCGCGCAGCCGCTTGGCGAGCGCATGCAACACCTGCGCGCGCGCCTGCGGTGGTCGCGCACGCCATGCTGCAAACGCACGCTGCGCGGCCTGTGCGGCGCGATCGATATCCGCGGCGTTGGCCTCGGCGCACAGGCCCAGGTTTTCGCCCGTTGCCGGGTTGAAAGTATCGGCGTAACCGCCGTCGGGAACGTGCCAGTCGCCGTCGTAATAGAGATCGCGGTGATGCGGCAGCCTGGGAGCCCCGGTGCCATCGTTCGCTTTGGCCGCCTCAATGCCCAACGGCGTTTGAGCCGCGGGTGCATTTGCAGACGCGGCGTACGCGCGCTCGCGGCCCGAGGCTGAAGCGTCGCTCGAATCGAGTCTCAATGCAGTTTCACGTGCGGTTCGGTGCGTCGCGTGATGATCCGGGCGGCCGTGTCGAGTGCGGTCTTCCAGAAGCCGTGCAGCGCCAGTTCGTGCATTTTATAGAGCGACAGGTACATCATCCGCGCGAACCATCCTTCGACCCATAAGGTGCCGCCGCTCAAGCTGCCCATCAGGTTCCCGACCGTCGAATATTCGCCGAGCGACACGAGCGATCCGAAGTCGCGGTAGCGCCAGGGCTGAAGCGCGCCGCCGCGCAGCCGGCGGCTGATCTGCTTCACCATGTGCGATGCCTGCTGATGCGCCGCCTGCGCGCGTGGGGGCACCGTGACACCGTCCTTGCCAAGCCATGGGCACGCGGCGCAGTCACCGATCGCGAACACGTCGTCGTCGTGCGTCGTCTGCAGCGTCGGCCGCACTACCAGCTGATTGATCCGATTGGTTTCGAGACCGTCCAGGTTGCGCAGGAAGTCGGGCGCCTTGACGCCTGCGGCCCAGACGATCAACTCTGCCGCGATCATCTCGCCATCCGCGAGTCGCACGGCGCCTTCGAGCACCTCGGCGACGCGTGCCGCCGTGCGAACGCGGATGTGCATGTCGTCGAGCAGCTTCGCTGCGGCGCGGGACAGCCGCTCCGGCAATGCCGGCAGAATGCGATCGGCCGCTTCGATGATAACCAGCTGCATGTCGCGGTCGGCGTCGATGCGGTCGAGACCGTACGACACGAGCGTGCGCGTCGTGTTGTGCAGTTCAGCCGCGAGTTCGACGCCGGTCGCACCCGCGCCGATGATGGCGACGTGCAGCTGCCCGGGCGCGAGCGGCTCGGGTTGCGTCTGCGCGCGCATGTACGCATTGACGAGCCGGCGATGGAAGCGAAGCGCCTCGGCGGGGTCGTCGAGCGCGATCGCATGCGTCTTCGCGCCCGGCGTCCCGAAATCATTCGTATGGCTGCCGACCGCGATCACCAGCGTGTCGTACGGTATCGACCGCGATCCCGTCACGCGGTCGCCGTCCTCGTCGACGAACGGTGCGACCTGCACGTGCCGGCGTGCGCGATCGAGGCCCGTCATCTTGCCGATCCGATAGCGGAAGTGATGCCAGTGCGACTGCGCGAGGTAGTCGGTCTCGTACACGCGCAGATCCATGCTGCCCGCCGCCAGCTCGTGCAGGTGCGGCTTCCAGAAATGCGAACGCGCGCACTCGATCAGCGTGATGTCGGCGCGCTTGCGTCGGCCGAATCGGTCGCCGAGTTTCGTCGCGAGCTCGAGGCCGCCCGCGCCACCGCCGACGATGACGACGCGATGCGTCAACGACGGGGGTTCAGGGCAAGGGCGCGCGTGCGCATCACTTCTTTTTCGCAGGCGGGAGATCGGTGCAGACGCCCTCGAACACCTCGGCGGCCATGCCGATCGACTCGGACAGCGTCGGGTGGGGATGGATCGTCTTGCCGATATCGACCGGATCGCAACCCATCTCGATCGCAAGCGCGATCTCGCTGATCAGATCGCCTGCATGCGTGCCGACGATGCCGCCGCCGATGATCCGGTGCGTCGCCGCGTCGAACAACAATTTGGTAAAACCCTCGTCGCGCGCATTGGCGATCGCCCGGCCGGACGCCGCCCACGGGAATACCGCCTTTCCGTACTTGATTCCCTGCGCCTTGCATTCATCCTCGGTGACGCCCGTCCACGCCACTTCCGGATCGGTATAGGCGACCGACGGAATCTGGCGCGCGTCGAAATACGATTTCTGCCCGGCCGCCGCCTCGGCAGCGACGTGCCCTTCGTGCACCGCCTTGTGCGCGAGCATCGGTGCCCCGGCAATGTCGCCGATCGCGAAGATGTGCGGTACGTTCGTGCGCATCTGCTTGTCGACGCTGATGTAGCCGCGGTCGCCGACAACGACGCCCGCCTTCGCCGCGTCGATCATCCTGCCGTTCGGCGTGCGGCCCACGGCAACGAGCACGAGGTCGTACAGCTGCGGCTCGGTCGGGGCGTTCACACCGTTGAACGCGACCTTGATGCCGGACTTGGTCGCTTCGGCCGACGTCGTCTTCGTCTTCAGCATCATCTTGTCGAAGCGCGATGCGTTCTTCTTCTCCCAGACCTTGACCAGGTCGCGATCTGCGCCGGTCATCACGCCATCGAGCATTTCGACGACGTCGATGCGGCTGCCGAGCGACGAATAGACGTTCGCCATCTCGAGTCCGATGATGCCGCCGCCGACGACGAGCATCCGCTTGGGGATCGCCGGCAATTCGAGCGCGCCCGTCGAATCGACGATCCGCGCATCAGCCGGCATGAACGGCAGCTTCACGGCTTCGCTCCCCGCCGCGATGATCGCGTGCTGAAAGCGGATGGTTTTCTTCTCGCCCGTCGTCTCCCGGCCGTTGCCGCTCGTCAGCTGCACCTCCAGATGATGCGGATCTGCGAAGCGGCCGATCCCGCGCACGACATCGACTTTGCGCGCCTTGGCCATGCCGGCCAGGCCGCCGGTGAGCTTTTTCACGACCCCCGTCTTGAACGCGCGCAGCTTCGCGAGGTCGATGTTGGGCGCCGCGTACGCGACGCCGTGATCGCCGAGGCTCTTCACTTCGTCCATCACCGCGCCCGTGTGCAGCAGCGCCTTGGACGGTATGCAGCCGACGTTGAGACAAACGCCCCCGAGCGACGCGAAGCGCTCGACGATCACCGTCTTCATGCCGAGATCGGCCGCACGAAACGCCGCGGAATAACCGCCCGGGCCCGCACCGAGCACCAGCATTTCGCATTCGATGTCGGCGCGACCGGTCCATGCCGCCGGTGCGGGACCCTTCGTGGGCGAGGTTGCCCCACCGCTAGGTGTCGGTGAAGTCTCCGCGGCTTTCGCGGGGCTGGCGGTCCTGGCCGGTGCTGCCGCCGGCGGCGACTTCGTCGCAGCGTCAGGTGCCTTCGCCGGCGCAGCGGACGGCGGGTCGGCCGCGCCACCTTCGAGCGTCAGCAATGCGCTGCCTTCGGACACCTTGTCACCGACCTTGACGCGGATCGATTTGACGACGCCCTGCGCGGGCGACGGCACGTCCATCGTCGCCTTGTCGGACTCGAGCGTGACGATCGGGTCTTCCGGATCGACGTGGTCGCCCGGCTTGACCAGCACCTCGATGACGGGAACGTCCTTGAAGTCGCCGATGTCCGGTACCTTGACGTCGATGGCTGCCATGCTGCTCCTCGGATTCGGTTCAGATGACGATGCGACAAAACGCGCGCGCCGCGCGCGCGGCGTCGTCAGATCAGGATGCGACGCATGTCGGCGAGCAGCCCGGCGAGATAGCTATTGAAGCGTGCAGCACCCGCGCCATCGATGACGCGGTGGTCGAACGACAACGACAGCGGCAGCATCAATCGCCAGCTCGCGCGCTGCCCGTCCGGCGACACCTGCTTCCACGCCGAGCGGCAAACGCCAAGGATTGCCACTTCGGGCGCGTTGATGATCGGCGTGAAGTACGTGCCACCGATGCCGCCGAGGCTCGAGATCGTGAACGTTCCGCCCTGCATCTGATCGGGCTTGAGCTTGCCGTCGCGCGCGAGCTTCGCGAGCTCGCTCATTTCTCGGGCGATGTCGATGACGCCCTTGCGGTCCGCGTCGCGAATCACCGGCACGACGAGCCCGTTCGGCGTATCGGCCGCGAAGCCGATATGCCAGTACTTCTTGACGACGAGCGTTTCGCCATCGAGCGACGCGTTGAAATCGGGAAACTTCATCAGCGTACCGACGACCGCCTTGATCAGGAACGACAGCATCGATACCCGTACGCCGGTCTTCTCGATCTCACGGTTGACGTCAACGCGAAACGCTTCGAGGTCGGTGACGTCGGCATCGTCGTGGTTCGTGACGTGAGGAATCATCACCCAGTTGCGATGCAGGTTTGCACCTGAGATGCGACGGATGCGCGACAGCGGTT
>JAICVH010000280.1 GCA_025935435.1 Burkholderiales bacterium | reverse complement strand
CTTGCGGAAGGGTTCGGTTTGCCGGTGCTCGAAGCACTGGCGACCGGACTTCCGGTCATTTCCGGCGATGTGCCTGCGTTGCGGGAGGTCGCGCAAGGTCATGCGACGTATGTGTCATCTCATGACATCGATGAGATCAGCGCTGCGATGGCGACGATCGACGTCGATTGGGGCCATCGAGACGCCGAGTCAAGGCGATCGCACGCGCGAAAATTCACGTGGCAACGCTGCGCGCGGCAGACTCTGGAGGTATATCGGGAACTGGTGTGACCGGGAACCGAATTTCCAAATGTCCTACAAATTCTGCGTTGCCCAGGTTGTAACGTACTTGTTCAAATCCTAGGCTGTTTCGTCGAGATGCTTTACAGTTAAAAGATTGTACTTGTTACATTCGATAATTAGGCGTTTTTATTCATAGGCTTCTCCTTTATGGAACACACATTGCTCCCTTGAGGGTAGGCCGCATGGTCACCCGCATGGAGCACTACAAAATGTTCATTCGAAAACTACTCGTTGCGACGGCGTTGGCACTTGGCGCCCAGACGGCGTCGGCAGATCTGATCACGTTCGAATTCACGGCGAACGGCGTCACGGATGGCGCTTCGCAGCAAGCGACCGCGCTTTTCACGTTCGACACCGAAGTCGACGGTTGGATGAAGCTGACGCTGACGGACGACGTCGTCCCTACCGCAAAAACCGCGTCCGAGCTTGATGGCTTTTCGTTCACGCTTTCCGAAGCACTCGGGTCGCTGACGCTGGAGAGCGTGTCGGCCCAGACGATTCTCGATTGCAGCAATGACAATACGGTTCCGTGCAAGACCTATGATGGAACGGAAGCGTCCCCTTATCTGTGGGGCTCGACATTTTCGGGTGCCAGTGCAACGCTCGGTGCGGGCTACACCGGTGGCACGACGTTCGCGTACCATCCGTTTGCCATCATCAATGCGAGCTATGCGTTGCCGGCAAACGGCAGCGGCAATCTCGCAAATCCTGAGCACAATCCGTTTCTTGTCGGCCCGGTCGACTTCATTTTCACGACCGGTTTGACGTCGATTCCCGACATCATGTCGGTGACCTTCCTGTTCGGCACGAACCCAGACTCCCAGACCGGAACCTGCACCAACGGCGACTGCACACCGGTCCCCTGCACGAACGGCGACTGCGGCCCACCCGATCTGAACGTTCCCGAGCCGCATACGCTCGCACTACTGGGACTCGGGCTCGTCGCAGTGGCGTGGACCGCGCGCCGCCGGGTCGTAAAGACCTGACCAGCGGATCATTTTGACGGGCGACTGCGGTTGCCCGTGACAGCATTGGGCGACTTCGGTCGCCCTTTCCTTTTCGGCGCCGCGTCGCGATGAAATAGAATTGCGGCTGCAAGCAGGCCAAGCAAGCCCGCCTTTCCAGCCGCTGATGCTGGGCGGTCGCGCATACGACTGATGCCGACGAGTGTAATCATCCCGTGCAGGAATGCCGCGGCCACGATCGCGGACGCCGTTTCAACGGCGCTCGATCAAAACGTATCTCCACTCGAGGTCATTGTCGTCGACGACGCCTCGACCGATGACTCCGCTCGGATCGCCGGGGCGGCTGGCGCAACCGTCATCCGGTTACCGCAGCGCTCGAATGCAGGAGGCGCGCGCAATCGTGGAATGGAGGCCGCACGCGGTGAGGTGATCGCCTTTGTCGACGCCGATGTACGCCTTCCACGCGACTGGTTGGCGCGTGTCGATGCGACGTTGCGTTCCGACGCTTCCGTCGCGGCCGTGGGCGGACGCATCATCAATGGCCGCACGGGTCGCTGGGCCGATGCGGAGCACCTGCTGAACCTGTCTGAATGGATGTCCCATCGCGCGCGTGTATGCACGGGGTACCCGACGATGGCAATCGCCTATCGCCGTTCTGCAATCGGTTCGAACCGGTTTCCCGCAACGAATCACGGCGAGGACGTATTTTTCGCGTCCTCCGTCGAAAGCGACCGCTCGCGGATCTGGTACGACCCGCTGATTTGCATCGAACATCGACACGAGCGTCTCGATGCGCGCCGCTTCTGGAGCCGTCAGGTCAATGCAGGCAAGGCGTTCTATCTGACCCGCCGGTCACTGCAGCGCCCGGGCAGGATTCTGTTTCGCGTCCCCGCGCTGCTGTTTCTGTTTCCACACCTCTGGATCGTTCTGCGCCGAATGGTGCAGCAACGCATGCTCGGGAAGGCGGTGCTGTTGCTTCCATGGCTCGTCGTCGGAGAGAGCGCCCGGATCGCCGGCTTTTTCAAGGCCAGGCGCGAGATGCAGCAGGCGGCGCCGACGGCGCTTCGTCAACCGACATGACGACGGCCGCGCTCCGCATGCGTCAGGCGGCGTCGCTGACGCGTGACCTGATCGCGCCGGGGGACGCGATCGCGCAATGGACGCATTTCGTGACGTCGACGTGCAACGCGAAATGCAGACATTGTTTCTACCCGATCAATCAACGCCAGAACGAGCTCACGCTCGACGAGATCAAGCGTTTCCTCGAATCGATGCCCCCGATCAGGCTGCTTCTGTTTTCGGGCGGCGAACCGTTCCTGCGCAAGGACCTGCCCGACATCATTCGCGCCTATCATGAACGAACGGGCTTTTTCACCGCATCGATACCGACGAACGGGTATTCGGCATCGCGCATCGGCGCGATGATCGAGCGAATCTGCACGATATCGCCGGACCTCCACCTCGGCGTCAGCGTGTCGCTCGACGGCATGGCCGAATTTCACGACCGGGTCCGGCAGGTGCCCGGCCTCTGGAAAAACGCGATCGAGACGTTGCGCACGACCATTGAGCTCTCGCGTCGATTCCCCAATCTCACGGCCGGCGTGATCACCGTGTTCATGCGGGAGAATCAAACGGAGCTGGAGCCGTTGTGTCGCTATATCCACGACGAGATCCGTCCCACGTTCCACACGCTCAATTTCATTCGCGGCAATCCGCTGGACCGTTCGCTCGCCAGCGACCTCGACGTCGATCGCTACGTCGAGCTATCGCGCTGGCTCGACATCCATTACGGTGGCTCGGACGACTGGACGATCGGCTGGCGAGGTGTTCGCGCGCGTGCGCGCCACGCCGTCAATCGCGAGCGCTATGAGTACATCGCGCGCATCGCGCGTGGCGGTGCTTTCGAACGCGCCTGCATCGCAGGCGAGCGCGAGTACGTGATGTCGGAAACGGGTGATGTGCACGGCTGCGAATTGATCGGCGACAAGCTCGGTAATATCCGTGATGCCGGCTATGACTTCGGGAAGATTCGCGACGGCGCGGCCGCGCGGGCGTTCGTCGACGCTAAACAGGCGCGCGGATGCAAATGTACGCACGAGTGCAACACGCGCACGATGATTCTTTTCGATCGGCGCAGGATCGTGCCGCTCGTGTCGGCCGCGCTCGGGTTCAGCAGGCCATCGTGAGCGGATCCGGCCGCCTTCGGATGGTTGTCGTCGACGACCGGGACGTTTGCCGCCTTTCGCGATGAGTTCGCGCAGCAGACTACGCGACTACTGGACGAACGGATTCGAATCGGTCGAAGGCTGGGTTCATCGCGACCTGCTGCAGCCGCTCGAGTTGATTCAACAGGTGCAGGAGCGCGCCGACATTCGAGGCGGCGCGCTGGAAATCGGCGTCCATCACGGCAAGCTGCTCGTTCCGCTCGTGCTGATGCTTCGGGCGGGCGAGCAGGCGGTCGGCTTCGACGTCTTCGAGGATCAGGACAAGAACATCGATCATTCCGGCTATGGCAGCTACGACGCGGCCCGCCGCAATTTCGACCGATTCTGTCCGGACGCGGCCGTTACGCTCGTCAAGCGCGACAGTCTTTCGCTGAACACGAAGGATCGTGTCGACCTGTTGGAGCGGCACGGACCGTTCCGGTTGATCAGCATCGATGGCGGTCACACGTCGGTGCATGCCGTCAATGACTTGCTGCTGTCACAGGACGTACTGCAGAACGGTGGCGTCGTCATACTCGACGACTTCATCAGTCCGCACTGGCCGGGTGTCATGGAAGGCGCTGCCAAATTCTTCGAGCACTACACGCCGAAGATCGCACCGTTTGCATGGGGCATGAACAAGCTGCTGCTGACGGACGTCACGTACCACGCCGTGTTCCTGAATGCGTTCATGCCGGCATTCACCGGCACGCCTGGCTTCAAGGCAGTGAGGCTATGGCATCACGACGTCGTCGCCTTCTGACAAGCTGTCGCGCACGTACGCAGGTCGTTCGCACGGACCTCTGAAACGCGAAAGGCCCGATCGGTTGATCGGGCCTTGGGTGAGAAGGGGTGCCTGACAATGACCTACTTTCGCACGGGCAATCCGTACTATCATCGGCGCGCCGCCGTTTCACGGTCCTGTTCGGGATGGG
>JAICVH010000075.1 GCA_025935435.1 Burkholderiales bacterium | reverse complement strand
TGCTGCCGCCAAGTGTGCCCAAATCGGCCATCGCTGTGCCGTTGTGAAAGAACGCATGGCGCACGACGTTTCCCGGCAAATACGACTCACCCACCACATGGCCGGTGGGCCCAATGCCACGTCCGATACTGGCATTGCCCCCGAGCGTTCCGAGATCGACCAACCCCGCGTTGCCGTACCGAAAAGCATGCGCATCTTGCGACGGAAGATGTGCGAATCCGGTCACCTCACCGGATGCATTGATGGCGTATGCCTGGCTCGTCGTTCCACCGAATGTGCCGAGGTCCGTGAAAATTTCGTTTGCAGCCAGTAACCGATAGGCGTGACTGGATCCTCCGGCATTGACGCCTCCGACGAAGTCGCCGCCAGCATTGATGCCATAAGCGCTACTTATCGTTCCTCCGAGCAAGATGTGCAGATCGGTCACGGTGCCCCCGTCGAACCGCGCCGCGTGCAATTGCGGAACCCCCGACCCGTTGGACGCGCCCACCACATGGCCCGCGTCATTCAGCGCGTACGCAAAACTCTGCGACCCGCCACTCAGCGTTCCGAGGTTGATGATGGCGCCGTTCGCGTAGAGAAACGCGTGTCGATGTGCTGCCCCGGTGCCATCGGTGTCGGCCCATCCGGCGACTTGCCCCGCGGCATTGATTGCGGCGCCGTATGTCGTCACTCCGCCGAGAGAGCCAAGTGGAATAGCGACGTAAGCGGGCGCTGCGGCGACCGCTGCAGGCACACACAGTGCAAGCACAAGCCATCCTGCGGTCAAACGCGTCATCGCCAATCTCCAGAGATCTACGACGTCTGAATTCTCAATTGATGCACGCCTGCGAACAGCCGGTGGTGCAGTTCAGCGAGCCCGGACCTCATCCCACATCGCTCCCGCGACATCAGGTCGCTGGCGGCGGCGCCACCCACAGGCTGACCGACGGCTCGGTGAAATCAGGAATCGCTCCGGACGGCGGCGGCAGCCGCAGCACTTCGTAATTCAACGTGTAGACGTGCCGCCAGAAATCGACCGTCAGCTTCGCGGCGTTCATGTCATGCGTCGTGCAGATGGGTGCAGTGCCGGCCTGGCTCGAATGGTAGATGTCCAGACGATGCAGGTTGTTCGCATCTTTGGAAAGCACGTACAGGTAACCGCTGAATTCGACGGCCAGATCGAGATAAGTCGCGCCTGCTGTTGCATCGAGCTCGAGAAAATGCGGATCGGCCTGCTGCTTGAAGAAGGACACCGCGTTGCCGCCCAGATCGAATGCCTGGATCCGGTTGTTGCCTTGCTCGAGCACGAGGATGGCACCGTCCGGCGCGATCGCCATCGCGACCGGCGACATCACGAGGCCGGCCAGCAGACCAGGGCCCGACAGCGTTCTCGCAACGAGGAATTGCGCCGCGTCGGCGTCCTTTATCGGAGTCTTTGGAATCTTCAGCACTTCTAGCTTGTGATTCGCGTTGCTGATACTGACGATGTGCCCCGCAGGGTGCAGCGCGCAGCGCGTCGAGTCCATGTTCAACCTTCCGAACGACTGATTGCTTCCAGGCCCGGCGAAGCCCGGCGGAGCGAGTGTCACCTGCCGGATCATCAGCGATTCCGTGTCGACGTACATGTTGAGTGCGTCGTGCGTGAGCAGGTTGTAGCTGATACGCACTCCGGGCTGGTAACCGCAGAGCGCCGCCGTGTTCACGTAGCCGTTCTGCGCATTCGGACCGTCGTCGGTATTGAGATTCGCCATCTGGTCGAACTGGCCGGGCGCCGGCCCCGCGCAGCCGTTGACGCCGCTGCTGAAAGCCTTCCACGCGTAACCGACATAACCCTGCTGCTTCGACGTTCCTTGTCGTACGGTGATCCCGTTGAAATCGCCGAGACCCGGCTCCTGTCCGTCTGGCGGTGGCACGTACGGAGGCGCCGTTGCCGTAGGCGTCCAAAGATGATTGCCCGATGCGTCGAGCACAGTCTTGCGCGTGTGCAGATACTGCGTCCCCGGCTGGATCGGGATCTTCTCCTCGGTGATGGTCAATGGTGGGGCCGTGTCGACGCTGTTGTCGACGAGACCTGTCGTACCGAAGCCCGCGCACCAGTCGTTCTGGCCAGGCGGCGTCCCGTTGGCGCGCATGTAGAAGCCGACCGAGATGTTGACCTGTCCGCCGCGCGGTATCCCGGTGAACGTGCTCAGGATCGACACCGTTGGATCGGGGACCGTCACCGCGTCCAGCGTGTGCGCGGTGCCGTTGTCGAACAGATAGCTCACGCGGTAGTACAGCGTGAAGCCGGGCGGCGTCGCAGGGAATTGCGTGTCGGTCGGATCCGGAAGGATCCTGATCGAGAAGTCGTGCGTCTGCACGACCTCGAACGTGTAGACCGGCGGCGACAGCGCCACTTCGATCGACGTTTCCTCGAGCTGGATTCCCCCGACTGCCGCTGCGGCCGCGCGCGCGATCTGTCCGGCGACCGGAATCGAATCGATCCACTCGGCGGTGACCAGCGCCGCGATGATTTTGGTGACGAGAGCCCCGAGGACGCCGGTGAGGCGTTTCTGAAAAAGAACTCTCAGGAAGGCCATCGCGAAGTTGAGCAGCTCGCGCCCGGGACTCGTTCCGTTGAGGCCGCCTCCGATCAACGTCGTGATCGCGGCGGCTAGGGCGCCGCCGCCAAGCGCCACCGCATCCTTGAATACCGAGCTGAACCCGGATGCACCGGCCGCCATGAACAGGCCGACGACGCCGTAGTTGAAAGCCACCGTCATGCCGATGCCGACACCGACGATGCCTGCGGGGTCGGCCGGAACCGATCCCGACAAACCCAACCCCGAGTAGAAAATGCGCATCGTCTGCGCTTGTTTCGGGATCTTGATCGTGGGCGAGAACGCGCCCGGCTCGACCGGGATGCCGCACACCGCGAACGCAGGCGGGACGACGCCGAGGAAAAACAACACGTCATCGGGCTTGTCGAGACTGCGCTCGCGACTGGCGGAAAACGTGTCGCTCGGTATCTCGCTCGCCGGGACCACGCTACCGTCCGGACCGAGGAACTGAACCCACATCGCGAGGTAGCGCAGGAACCAGTTCGACACGTTGTCGAGCGTTACCTGTACGCGGCCGTCGGCGAGGACTTGCGTGTCCGGCTGGCCTATGCGCAGACCCGTCTCCACGCTCTGGTTGGTGAACACGACCTTGGGAGCGACCCCCGACACATCGTCGGGAGACCGCAACACCGTTGGAATTCCGTCATGAACCGCCCATTTCTTCCCCTTGAGTTCACCCGGTGGAATGGGCTGCGTCGGGTCGTTCAGATTCAGGCCGGTGACGTCGAACCCCAGCGTTTGATCGTTCTTCACGAACGGATGCACGGTCGACACCGCCTGAGCCATGTTCTGCTCGACTTCCACGCTCCAGTCGGGGTAATACTGATTGAGCCTGCCGTCGCTCTTCTTGATCGGCTGACCCGTCTCCGCGTCGACGAGCGGAAGCAGCGTGGCCCACGCTGTCAGACCCGAAGCGCTCGTTCCTTGCGGCGCAGCGGGCCCCAGCGTCTGCAGCAGCGCGGCGAGGAACTGCGTGTTCGAATCCTGGCTGACATAGTTGCACTGGATGTGCGCCGCGCTGTCCGGGTCGATCGACACGAGGTCCGGATGCAGCCCGACGAGCGCTTCGGCGTGGCTGTTGAAGTCGATCAGCACGGACTCGTCCTCGAGGTCCGACTGTGTCGTCGCAGCAGGCGCGCGATAGAAGCGGCGTTTCGCCGACAGCGGCAGTGGGCCGTCCGGGGTGAACTCGCGTGCCTGCGCATACGCGTACGCGAAAGCGCTGGGCGGGATGTTGAAATGCATCGACGTCATCTCCCACGTGCCCGTGGTCGCATCCTCGTTGCACGTGAGGTATGCGAGCGTGACCATGTCGCTTGCGATCTCGACGTTCTTCGCGTGATGCGTGATGTGTTCGTCGCCAACGTGACGCAGGAAAGCGTTCGTGTGGCGAGCCTGGCGCAATACCTGCGGCTTGTCGTCGACGCGCTCGAGCTCGTGCTTGCGGCCGCCCATGAACAGGTGATGCGTCGTGTTCACGTGTCGCAAGTGGGACAGATTGAAGAACAGGGTGACCTTGGTTTTCCTGTGGCCGGGAGATTTCGCGTGCGTGGCGACGGCATGCGAGGCCGCGCCTGCGGACAACGACGGCGGCAGGCCTAACGCCGCCGCCGCGACGCCGATACGCTTGATGAATTCTCGGCGCGCGAAGTCGTCGGTGTTCGCTTGCGTTGCGGCACGCTTATCCGTGCCTTTGCGCAGCTGATCGAGCGCCGCCGTGACTGCGCGGCGGCGCAGCGAATATCCGCCCGTGCCATTCCGTTTGCTCATGTGTGGCTCCCAGACGCCGGTGCCTGCCGCTCGTTACCAGAAAAAGACGGCAGCCTGCGGCCCTCGTCCATTGCACACTTCCGATGAAGGCGCCTTCGGCGCGAATGTCGCATCACTCGAGTACCAGCCCGGCGGTGGTCCCGGATCGGGCGGCGTGCCGATGGTCAGTCGGCTGTTCCAACGCACATTGCCCGCTGCGGGGTCCGCCACGCCGCAACCCGAGGGGCCCGCCGGCAAGCCGTGCGGACACGTGATCGTCGTATTGCCGATCGGGACCGTCGTCGTCGGATACTTCACGAAAACGCAAACGTCCTGCCCGGTTGCGGGCTTGCATGTCGATGGGTCGGAGCAGGCGAACTGGTTGTGATCGGTGCCGTCGAGTGCAATGTAGATGTCATTGCCGCCGGATCGGAAGTCCACGAACGCGTCGGTCAGATCGGCCTGCGCGAGCGTCGCTTGATCGAGGTTCGTGCCCTGAAGGTAGGCGCGATCGAAGGTCGTAATCGCACCGGTATTGTTGTCGGTGCCGATCGTCGTACCGGAGAAGTTCGCACCGGTGAGGATGGCCTGCGTGAAGTTGACGCCCGCGAGCGATGCGTTGCGAAAGTCGACGCCGTACAAGTACGCGTCGACGAACTTCGTGCCCGTCATGTTCGCGTCCGCTGCGCTCGCACAATTCACGGTGAACCCTGCGTGGGGCGCAGGCGGGGTGGCGGCGTCGCCGGTCGTAGTGCAGCCGAGCGGGTTCGCCGGATTGCTGCCGTAGAAATTGGCGAACTCGAAGCTGACCCCGGACAGTTGCGCGCCTGCGAGGTTGACGTTCTTGAGGTGCGCCTGCTGAAGCGATGCCGCGTCGGTGACATTGCCGTTCGTGTTGTTCGACAGGAACGCGTTGAAGAGGCTCGCGCCCGTCAGGTTCGCGTTGTTGAACAACGCCCCCTGAAGCAACGCCCCGCTGAAATCGACGCACTGCGATGTCCCCGCACGCGTCGCTCCGCATTGCAGACTCGCGTTGTCGAAGATGGCGCGCTTGAGCTCCGCCTTGGTGAACGTCGTTCCGTCCAGGATGGCGCTCGCGAAGTTCACGCCCGACATCATCGCTTGCGCGAAGTTGCGCCCCGCGAGCTCGCCCAGGCACGCGCTGATGTCCGCGTTGGTGAGATCGAACAATGCCCACTCGTCGATGAGCTCGCAGTTCATCGTCGTGCCCTGGAATTTGATGCGACAGCCGGCGCGCTCGTTGTAGCGCGGCGGATCCTGCTCTTCGCCGAACACGGCATTGTTGTTGGTGAGATTCGTCTTCGAGAAATCGGCGCACGTCAGCGTCGCACGCGTGAAGTAAGTTGGCGCGTCGAATTTCGCGCCGACGAACTTGGCATTCGTCAGATTGGCAAACGTGAAGTCGGGCGTTTGCATCGGATTGCCGGGCGCGCTCACGAAGGTGGCACCACTGAAGTCCGCGCCCGTGAGGTCCGCATGGATGAAAACGGGTCCGATGAGCGTCGCGCCTGCGAAGCTGGCGTTCGCTAGGTTCGCGTGCGAGAAGTTGGGCGTCGTCAGCGTCTGGCCGCCGCACAACGGAAGGCATGCGGGTTGCGCACGTACGCCGGTGGTAACCGCCACGTTTAGAACCGCGGCGACGATGATGACGGCGATCGTCGCCAACGCGCGTTCACCCGCGTAAATGAATCGCGTCGAAGCCGACGAAGGCGGCGTCACGGAATCTGCCATAGCGCGGTCAGGCCGTCGTACATCACGACACGCCCGTCATCCGTGATCACCAGATAGGCGCCGGGATTACCCTCCACGCACCAGCCGCTGCCTTGAGCGTCCGTCAGGCAGAGTTGACCGTCGGCTCCCATCTTGAACGTATTTCCGGTGACGCCGTTTTCGTTCTGCTCCGAACACCAGACGCGATTTCCCGCCTTGTGGAGGCAGAGGTTTCCATCGGTCTGCAGCGTGAATTCGGTGCTGCCATCGAGCGAGACGCGCGATTGTCCAGGCACCAGTTGATCGCCTGAAGCGAGGAAGTTTCGCGGCGGACTTCCGTTGAAGTCGAAGTACCCCGCGGCAAGTCCGGCCACCGCCCATTGGCCATCCGCGCCACGGCATGCACCATCCACCCGAGCGGCTGCGCCTCCGATGCCGCCGCGGCCTGGCGCACCGGGGCTCGCCGCATAAATACCGGTGTCGTTCGACGGAATCGGGGACGCGCCGGCGAGTGCGATGCCAATCGATGGTCCGCCGTTGCCTCCGGCTCCGGCGCTGCCCGCACCGCCCCAGCCGCCGATCCCGCCATTGGCGCCTACTGCGCCGCAGTAATGCCCCCAGAAGAGGGTTTGGCCGGTGGTGACTCCCGCACCGGCATGACCGCCCTGCCCGCCGGCCGCCGCATTGCCGCCATTGCCACCTTTGCCTGCAGGACCGGGGATGACCGCGTTGCGCGTACCGTCCCACGTCAGCATCGAGTCGGCAATGACGAGCGGAATCGACGCACCACCCTGCTGGCCCGCGCCACCGGAACCGCCACCGCATCCGCCGCCGCCGCCGCCACCCCCGGGCAAGCCGTAATAGGCGATGTCGTTGCCGGAGAAATCGGCGCAGGCGCCACCCGCGCCGCCCCCGCCGCCACCTGCACCGACGCTGCCGGGCTGTCCCGAATCTCCGCGACTCGGTTGCCACGTCGCGCCCGTGAAGCTGCCGCCGGACAGCGCTGAAATGCGTGCGGGCGCCCCGCATGTTCCCGGTTGCCCGTTGCCGCCGGGACCGCCCACATCGGGAAAATCGTGCGGTCGATTAGGGCACCAGACGCCGTCGCTGCCGATGGTGCCGGCCGCGCCACCCGCCGCAGTTCCGCTCGGCTGACCGTCGACCGTGGTGCGATGAGAGATCACGCAACCGGAGGGGCCTTTGGAACCGGGCGCCGCCGAAACCTGTCCGTCGCCTCCGTCGCCGGCGCTCGAGACGTGATTCGCCGTGCAACTCTGGCCGCGCGCTCCGCCGACCGAGCCGTCCTGTCCGGGACCGCCGGGACCTGCCTGCACGGTGTTCGAACCACCCGACGCCCCGTCACCACCGCGACCGCTCGCGAGAACGACCTGCGACATGACGAGACCGCGACTCTGATTGACGACCATCGCGATGCTCGCCTTACCGCTCGCCGTCTCGTCTTTGGCGATGACTGCGAGACGCTCGATGCGGGTCGGTGCGTTGATCGTGTCGGCGCGGATCGCCGGCCCGCCGTCCGTCGGGTTCGCGTCGATCAGCGTGCGATCGTTCGGATTCGTCGCCGACCCGAACGTGCAGCCGCCGTAAACACTGACGCCGTCCTTCAACGTGATCGTGGCCGTCGTTCGGTAGCTGCCGTAGCGAACGAGTACCGCGCAGCCGGCACCCGAGCAGGCGTCGATGCCGGTCTGGATCGATGCACACGCGCTCGCAGGCGCCGCGCCGCATCCCGTGGCGTCATTGCCCTTCGGAGACACGTAGACAGGACGCGCCACCTTCGAGAGGTCGATATTGCCGCACGCAACCGGCGCACCGCCGAGCAGCGGTGCGCGCACGCGCAGTGCGATCGTCGTGCTGCGGACGATCGCAACGCCGAGACCGAGCGGCAATCCCGTCAATCGCAGTGAATAGACGCCGGGGGGAGTGGTGGAAGCGGTCGTCACCGTTATCGACGTCGTCTCGCCCAGGGCGAGTTCGCGATCCGCGATCTGCGCCGTGGCGCCCATCGGCAAGCCGCTCACTTCAACGCGCACTCCCGCACCGCGACCTTGCGCGTTGATCATCTTCGGGTTCAGCTGGAGCCCTTCGTGATGATCGCCGCGCCGCGCACCCGCGCTGCCGACGAGTCTCACCTCGAAGCTCGCGCGTCCGCCGGCGATCACGTCGAGCGAGCGCGGGCGCACGTTGAACGCAAGCCGCGCGACGCCGCTATTCGGCGAGCCCTGCGTTTTCGTGGACGCGGCCAGCGATCCGGGCCCGGAGCCGGTCATCGCCGGCGACGCCGTCACGCGCTCGTTGCGAAGCTTCACACGTCCGAAATGAACGAGCACGTTCTGCGCATCGGATTGCGCGTCGTTCGCGACTTGCAGCCGGAACACATAAATGCCGTCTGCATCGGGTGTGAACCGCGCCTGCGCATGGTCCGCGTCACGGATGTCGGCAAGCGTCGACCGGCTGCCCGCGGGCCGCGCAACGAGGCTCCACGCGTAGCTCAACCCGTTCGACGCGGGGTTCGCATCATGGCTCGTCGAGCCGTCGAGCGCGATTTCGTCGCCGATGGCGGTTGCGCGCGCGTCGACCAACGGCGGCATCAGGCCCGTACGAGCAC
>JAICVH010000149.1 GCA_025935435.1 Burkholderiales bacterium | reverse complement strand
CGAGATTTTCGAGGTGTGGCATGGGGGTATGAGCTTCCACGGCGGATTTCTCGGCGTGCTGGTCGCGCTCGTGTTCTTTGCGCATCGCCGCGGCCGGGCGCTCCTCGACGTCACCGACTTCGTCGCGCCGCTGTGTCCGCTTGGACTGGCCGCCGGCCGCCTAGGCAACTTCATCAACGCCGAACTCGTCGGCAGGCCTACGCAGGGTCCGTGGGCGATGATCTTTCCGCAGGTCGACAACGTGCCGCGTCATCCGTCGCAGCTCTACGAGTTCGGCCTCGAAGGCCTGCTGCTCTTCGTGTTGCTGTGGTGGTACGCGTCGAAGCCGCGGCCGCGCGGCGCCGTGTCGGGACTGTTCCTGATCGGCTACGGAACGTTTCGCTTCATCGCCGAATTCGCCCGCGAACCCGACAACTTCCTCGGCTTCCTTGCGATGGGTTTGACAATGGGACAGTGGCTGTCGCTGCCGATGATCGTCGCCGGCCTCGTGATGATGACGTGGGCGTATCGGCGGGTGCCGGCCAGCTAGGGCCGGTCGACGGCGACTCAGTCGAGTCGGCGGTATTCGCCGTCGAGCGCTCGTCCATCGCGACGATGCGCCGTTCGGCCAGCGGCCACGGGTTCCGGCCCGAAGCCGCCGCGCCGGTTGATCGGAAGCATCAGCAACAAGAGCGCGACCGCATCGGTGAGAATCCCGGGAACGAGCAGCAGCGAGCCGGCGAGCACGCGTCGGCCACTGTCGAGCAGGTTGCGCAGGAGTGGCTCGTCGCCGCGGAATGCCGCGAGGGTTCTGGCACGGAACTGCCCCCGTTCATTAGTAAGCACCCACAGCCCGGCGAGGGCCGAACCCGTCAGCCACATCCACATCGGAACGCCGCTCCAGCGCGCGAACCTTGCCGTCACGACGAGGTCGACGAGGGGGAATAACATTAAAATGCTCAAAACGACGAAACGCATGGAAACTCCTTGCCCGACCCCGCGATCCTCGTGATCACGAACGTTCCGGATCGCGCCGTCGCAACCGCGCTTGCGCAGTCACTTCTCGACCGGCGACTGGCTGCGTGCATCAACATCGGCGCGCCGGTGGAGTCAATTTATCACTGGCAGGACCGAATCGAAACGGGACACGAGGTACCGGTCGTCGTCAAGACGCGATCCGCGTTGTATTCCAATGTGGAGGACGCGATCCGCAAACTCCACCCTTATGACACGCCCGAGATCATTGCGATCCCTGTCGTTGCGGGCGACGCGCGGTATCTCGCATGGCTTGCCGATGAAACGGCCACGCGCTGATCGAACCGCGGATTACATCGTGGCGCTCGTGGCCATCGCTGCTTCCGCGTTGATGGCGATCGTTTCGTCCACGGTCGTGGCCGCGGGCCTGCCCGGTCTGCCAGCCAAGTTGCTCCCCCCGGAGCAGGCGTTCCGGTTCTCCGCACGTGCCGTCGACGCGTCGACGCTCGAAGCACGCTTCGACGTGGCCGACGGTTATTACCTCTATCGCGACAAGCTGCGCTTCACCGTCGAACCGATCGCGGCGCGCCCGGTTGAACTGCCGGCCGGCAAACGCAAGCACGATGAGTTCTTCGGCGATGTCGAGACGTATCGGGGCCAGGTGGTCGTCCGTTTGCCGCTGGCCGAGGCGTCGGCCGGCCGGACGCTCACGGTTCACGCGGATTCGCAAGGCTGCGCCGACGTCGGCGTGTGTTATCCGCCCAATCCGCAGCAACTGAAGCTCGTGATGCCTTCCGCCGGGTCCGCTCCCGGCGCATACGTCGAAGCGGCGCCGGCGCGCTGGTTCAAATGACAAGCGCGGGCGGCCCTGTCGCCCCGACCGTTGCCTCGCGACGACGCCGGCAGATGCTTGGTGGGGGCGTTGCGGCCGTCGTCGCGCTCGCCGCCGGCGTTGCGTGGTTCGAGCGTGGGCGCGCGCCGTCGCAGGACGGCGCCGCAGTATTCGAACTGGTGCTTCCGGATCTCGATGGGCGCGAACAGCCGCTCGCGCAATGGCGCGGCAAGGTGCTGATCGTCAATTTCTGGGCGACGTGGTGCGCGCCCTGCCGCGAGGAAATGCCGCAATTCATCGAGGTACAGCGACGCGACGGTGCGAACGGCGTCCAATTTGTCGGCATCGCCGTCGATCAGGTCGACAAAGTGCGCGAGTTCGTGCGAGAGATCGGATTGAATTACCCGGCGCTGATCGGCGGACTGGGTGCTATCGAACTGTCGAAGGCTCTCGGCAACGATCTGGCCGCCTTGCCGTTCACGATCGTCCTCGATCGCGGCGGCCGCGTTGCGCATACGCAGCTCGGGCCGCTCAAGGCGCCGCAACTCGACGCGTTGCTCAAGGACTTGTTGCGCGCTACCGCGTAGCTCCCCCGCGCGTGTCGTAGCGGGTACGAGCGCTACGTCGGCGATCCTGGACCGATCTGCTGGACAATCTGCACGCATCTGCGGCAAACTCCGCCCTTCCTTCGGCGGCGGTGGCGATGATGGACCTGCGCAAACTCAAGACGCTGATCGATCTGGTCGAAACGTCCGGCATCGCAGAACTCGAAATTCAGGAGGGCGAGGAACGGGTGCGTATCACGCGCACCACGCCGCCGAGCCAGCAGGCGGTGACGTTCCATGCGGCGCCAGCGCCGGCCGCTGCGCTGGCACCGGCTGCCGTGGCGGCGGTCGACGCAGTAGTCCCGGCGGTGGCCGAAGGGCACACGGTGAAGAGCCCGATGGTCGGGACGTTCTATCGCTCCGCGTCGCCGGGTGCCGCACCGTTCGTCGAGATCGGCGACACGGTTGCTCAGGGCGACACCTTGTGCATCGTCGAAGCGATGAAACTGATGAACGAGATCGAAGCCGACGCGGCCGGCACGATCAAGGCAGTCCTCGCGGAAAACGGACAGGCGGTCGAGTTCGGTCAACCGCTTTTCGTCATCGCATAGCAAGCGCGCATGGCTGCGCCGAGTCCCGACAAGCTCTTCGACAAGATCCTGATCGCAAACCGCGGCGAAATCGCGCTTCGCGTGCAGCGTGCGTGCCGGGAACTCGGCATCAAGACCGTCGTCGTGCATTCGGAGGCCGACCGCGACGCCAAATACGTGGCGCTCGCTGACGAGTCGGTTTGCATCGGCCCTCCGCCCTCCGCACAAAGCTATCTCAACATTCCCGCGATCATCGCGGCTGCCGAAGTGACGGACGCGCAGGCGATCCATCCGGGCTACGGTTTCCTGTCGGAGAACGCCGATTTCGCCGACAAGGTGGAGCGGTCGGGCTTCGTGTTCATCGGGCCGAAGCCCGAGACGATTCGCCTGATGGGCGACAAGATCAGCGCGCGCAACGCGATGGCCAAGGCGGGGGTGACGTGCGTGCCGGGTTCGGACGGCGCGCTGCCCGACGACTCCAAGGAAGTGATCAAGATCGCGAGGGCGATCGGATATCCGGTGCTGATCAAGGCGGCTGGTGGCGGCGGCGGACGCGGCATGCGCGTCGTGCATACCGAAGCCGCGTTGCTTCCGGCCGTCGCGCTGACCCGCACGGAAGCGCAATCGGCGTTCGGCAACCCCGTCGTCTACATGGAGAAGTTTCTCGGTAATCCGCGGCACATCGAGATCCAGGTGCTCGCCGACGAATTCAAGAACGCCGTGCATCTGTTCGAGCGCGACTGCTCGATGCAGCGACGGCATCAGAAGATCATCGAGGAAGCGCCCGCTCCCGGGGTCAACGCGCGCGCGCTGACGCGCATCGGCGAACGTGCCGCGGACGCGTGCCGCAAGCTCGCCTACCGCGGCGCAGGAACATTCGAATTTCTCTATGAGAACGACGAATTCTTTTTCATCGAGATGAACACGCGCGTGCAGGTCGAGCATCCGGTCACCGAGATGATCACCGGCATCGACATCGTTCAGGAACAGATCCGCATTGCCGCGGGACAAAAGCTCCGGTTTCGCCAGCGCGACGTCGTGCGCCGCGGTCACGCGATCGAATGCCGGATCAACGCGGAGGACCCGTGGACGTTCGTGCCGTCGCCGGGTCGCATCACCGCGTGGCATCCACCCGGCGGTCCCGGCGTGCGCGTCGACTCCCACGCCTATCAGAACTACTTCGTGCCGCCGAACTACGACTCGATGATCGGAAAGGTCATCGCGTATGGCGACACGCGCGAACAGGCGATCGCCCGCATGCGCGTCGCGTTGTCGGAAATGGTCGTCAGCGGCATTCGCACCAATATTCCTTTGCACCAGGAATTGCTGCTCGACGAGAAATTCCTGCGCGGCGGCACGTCGATCCACTACCTCGAGGAGAGGCTCGCGAAACGCAAGCAGGCCGCATGAGCGCGGCGGGCGAGGCGAAGCCGAGCGAGGCCCGAAGGGCACGGCGCCGCGCGATTGCGGCGAGGCCGACGCGCAAGCGTACGCAGGGTGCCGGTGGTGCAAAGAGGCCGAGGCATGAGCGCGGCGGGCGAGGCCGGCGCGCAAGCGCACGCAGGGTGCCGGTGGTGCAAAGAGGCCGAGGCATGAGTAACGCGGCGGGCGAGGCCGGCGCGCAAGCGCACGCAGGTCGCCGGTGGTGCAAAGGGGCCGAGTCATGAGTGCGGCGGGCGAGGCATGAGTGCGGCTGCCCACGGCGACCCATGAGCCGACGCCGGTGACGTTCATCGCGTTGCGCTTCGACGTCGATGCCACTGGCGCGGACGCGTGGTCGGACAGCCTGCTCGATGCGGGCGCGCTATCGGTCGAAGCGGTTGATCCGCGTGCAGGAACCGCCGACGAGGCGGCAATCTTCGACGAGCACGAAGCCGATGCACCGCAATGGTGGCCGATTTCGCGGCTGACGGCGTTGCTGCGTCAGGGTGACGATGCCGATGCAGTCATTCGCCGCGCGGCCGGGATGATCGAACAGGCGGTGCCAGCGTACGACGTGTACGACGTGCACGACCGCGACTGGGTGACGGCGACGCAGGCGCAGTTCGAGCCGATTCGCATCGCGGATGACCTGTGGATCGTGCCTTCGTGGTGCGAGCCTCCGCGCCCCGATGCGTGCATCGTGACGCTGGACCCGGGCGTCGCGTTCGGAACCGGATCGCATCCGACCACCCGCCTGTGCCTGGCATGGCTGCGCGAGCACGTGACGCCCGGCTGCTCGGTGCTCGACTATGGCTGCGGCTCCGGGATTCTCGCCATCACCGCCGCGAAACTCGGCGCGACGCGCACGGTCGGCATCGATATCGATCCGCAGGCGGTCGATGCGGCGGCAGGCAATGCGCGGAGAAACGGTGTCGACAGCACGTTCATCCCCGTCGACGCGCTGCCCGCCGGTACGTTCGATATCGTCGTCGCGAACATTCTCGCCAATCCGCTGCGCCTGCTCGCGCCGGCACTTGCTGCGCGAACGGCGACCGGGGGATGTATCGTGCTTTCGGGCATCCTCGAAGCCCAGACGCCTGAAGTGATGGCGGCGTATCGCGAGGCGTTCGCGATCGAGGCGTGGCGCGTCGCCGAAGGCTGGGTGCTGCTTGCAGGTGCGCGTCGAAGCCAGCGCTGACACCGATGAACGATTCGATCTTCACGCGTTGCCCCGGATGCTCGACGGTATTCAGGGTCACATCGGCGCAGCTGGCGTTCCGCGAAGGCCAGGTTCGATGCGGGCATTGCCGGGCAGTATTCGATGCGCACGCTCAGGCCGTGTCGCTCGATGCCGCACCGCCCCCGGATTCATTCGACGGGCTCGATGAGCCAGCGGCGCAACGCGACGAAGCCGCGGAACGGGGTTCTTCACCAATCACCGCTCCGTCAGGACTGTCCGATGCAACAGCCGGCGCGCAGTCCGCCGCTGATGAATTCGTCGTCGATCGGCCCGCTGGTGACACGGCGATTGGCGAACGACCCAGCGACAGCGTGTCGGTGGAAGGAACCGCCGTTACCGGAATCGCGGTTACGGGACCAGCCGATGCAGGAACCACTGATGCAGAAATCCCTGATGCAGAAATCACTGATGCAAAAACCACTGATGCAGAAACCACCGACGAAGGAACCACCGACGAAGGAACCACCGGTGAAGGAACCACCGACGAAGGAACCACCGACGAAGGAACCACCGGTGAAGGAACCACCAACGAAGGAACCGCCGATGAAGGAACCGCCGATGAAGGAACCACCGACGAAGGAACCACCGACACCGATGAAGGAACTACCGATGGAGGAACTGCAAAATCAGTAGACACGGTCGACGAACTCGCCGGCGCACCGCTCGCGCCGTCCGAGTTTGCGCAAAGTCGTCCCGCTGCGCGCTTCGAATGGAAGAAGCGTCGAACGACAAGCCCGCCGTCGACGCGCCTGTTCGGTTTCGCCGCCGGCGCATTGGTT
>JAICVH010000158.1 GCA_025935435.1 Burkholderiales bacterium | reverse complement strand
GAACGCTACGCGCGCTGGGGTTCTCGCGGGGCGCGATCCTGGTAGCGTTTCTCGGCGAGGCCCTGTTGCTCGGGTTGCTGGGGGGCATCGTGGGTTTGATTGGTGCGTCGGCGATGCAGGCACTGTCCATCTCGACGACCAATTTCCAGACGTTTGCCGAGATCGCGTTCTCGTTCGCGTTGACGCCGCGCATCGTGATCGTGTCGCTGATCTTCGCCGTGGGAATGGGATTCGTCGGCGGATTCTTACCGGCCGCCAGGGCGGCGCGGATGAAGATCGTGGATGCGTTACGGGCGGCGTGATTTTCTCTCACTGGATCACTGCCAGCCGTCGATCGTCAACGCGGTCGGTTCCACTTCCTGCCCGATCATGTCATCGAGTTGCGTGACGTCGAGCTGGTCGGGCATGGTCACCTGTATTCCGATGTCCGCGTAGCACAAATGCAACTCCCACGTGCGGATGGCCCGAACGGTGTTCGGGAAGCCGTACATCCAACCATCCTCAGCAGTTTGCTCCGCGGGATAGGGCTGGAGGCTCATGGGCTTTTCGAGGAACATCCAGCAGCTGACCTCATCGACGTTCCAGTCGAGCACAGGAGGGTTATCGCGATCGGTAAGAAACGCAACGCGCGCCATGCGACGCGGGCGCACCGCGGTATCGCCGACCGCCGCAAGGACGACAGGCCGTGATCCCGCACTGAACGTGAACGCATCGATGCGGTTGTAGCACGCGGAACTGACGATGTAGTTGCCGGGCTGTCCGGTGCGGCAAGCAGGGCTAACGCTCCCGAACAGCGTCTGGTTCGCCGCCACTTGACCGGGCGTGTAGAAGGTTCCATTGATGACGACGTAATCGGTTGTGTTCATGAAGCCGGCGAACAACGGCTCGGCGATGTTTCGGGTTGCGACGATGACCGAGTCCTCCTCGGTACCCAGCTGACCACGGTATACGACTTGAAGAACGACGTCCCAAGCGTTGATAGGTAGTTCGCGTTCAGGAAAGTGAAACGTGAATTCATGGCCGTCAGGATCGGTTGGTGTCTCGAACGGGACGGCCTGATCGATGATGGCATCCGAAGCGACGATCTCTTCGATCGGCGACCTGCACGCTCGCGACTCCTCGGTCGTAAGCGGCCATCGTGTCAAAAGATCGTCGTAACAGGTGTTGCGGTGAAATTTGAGCACGGCTATCAGAGTGCCATGAGGCATCGGCTGGTCGATGTACGACCCGCTTCGTGTAAGGATGCGCGGCGTGGTGTTCTTGAGTTTGAGCCGCACTTTGTCGAAGCCCTTGAACCCCGTGTACGGATCGGTCGTAGTGCCTGTTTGGCTCGGTACAAACTTGGCGTGGTCGACGACGCCGTAGAACCCGGCGTCCGGAAGGCTGATCGTCATTTCTCCACGGAAGAAGTGTTCGAGAATGCCTGCTGAATATGCAACGGCTCGGGGAATGAGCAATGAAGCCATGTCATCGTAGTTGAGCCGATTGAGGCTCCAAGTACGTAACGGCGTACCGTCCAGATCGACGCGTCCATCCCAGATGCTCTCGGTCGTCAGGCGAATGTTCGACGTGGAACCGGTGTAACGGTCCATTACGTCGCCGCGCAGGAATCTGACCATTACGTCCGGACGCGTATTGAACAATCCAGTCGCATTCTCGGCGGGATAGTTTGCCGCGGCCGGCGACGTATACACGCGGTCAGCATAATTCGCTGCCGGCGTGAAGAACCCGCTATTACTGTAGTCGGCGAGGCCCGCACCAAGTCGAGGCGAATCCGGACCTTGATGCGTGCTCCAGTAGTCGCTGAATCTCTCGAAAACGACCGTTGGGTAGCCATCGAATGGCAACCTGGGTGGTGGAACCGCGGCGCCGCCCGGCAGAATCCGCGGAACCTGACGCGCCCGTTCATCCATGTACTTCTCGAACACGCTTTCATGGCCGGCTCCCAAATACTCCAGCACCATCTTTCCTGAGTGTGGCTCGTTACGTGTGTGTTGAGGTTGAGCCATGTCCTGGTTGAGATGCAGCATGTCACCCAGTGCTCGAAAGGTGGTCGCCCAGTAAGCGAGCCGCATCGCTTCGGCTTGCGCGGCGTTTTGTATGCCCGGCAAATCAACGTAGCTGATGACGGTATTGCGTTGACGCAGCGTCAGCGCGCGAAACATCGCCTCTCGTGCGTCGAAAAGGGTGAAATGATTCCATGTCGATTGCGTGTCCCGGGTGTTGGCATCGGAGAAAGCGTTCGCCGTTCCGAGCGCCCAGTCGACTGCCTTGCGTACAGGCTGTGGGCCGTATGCTGTCTGCAGCCCCGGCAGAGTTAGCGGTCGTTGGAAGTAAGGATCGAAGAAGTGATTGAACTCGCGATGAAACGCGCCGCCAGAACGGTATGGATCGTCTTTCGGATTGCCTTCGGCGGGGTTGTCGTCTTCGCGGATGGCTCCGACCATCAGCCAGCCGTTGATGAGGGACGCCTGATTTGCAAGACCTAGGCCGCGAAAGTTCGGCAGTTCGATCAAATTTTGTTCGAACGGCATGACGTCCCTCTTTCGCGCCTCCGTTCCAGACACATCGAGGTATTGGCGCCTAAGATTGGGCACCGGCCGGTCCAACGGTGGAAGCAATCCCAGGTTACTGATTACGTCTGGCCGTTCGCTAAGAAATCTCGCAAACGCTTCATTTGTAATCGCCGCGTGGGTCGCAACTTCAAATGCATAAGTGCTCGGGACCGCGAGTGCGAACACCAATGCAAACGTCACTGAACTGATTCGTGTCTCGTCTTTAAACATATTGTCCTCGCCGGAACCACAGCCACATCAGGAGCATGGCTCTAAGGAGTGCGGCGCTACGTTGCGCTCCGCCGCCAGTTGCCGTGTAATTCCTTCGAGGTGAGCATTGACGAGCTCGACAAAGCTCCGATTACCGAATGACTTCTGTCGTAATTTCGCATCGGGATTCGACCGGACCTCGTCGCAGACGCCGCGCCATATCACCGCTTCCCGCATGAGGGAGCCGTCCGCGGCACCACATCCAGCGGTGCCCATTAATGAGAGAGCGTGCAATCGTTCGGTACTTGGAGATACGACGCGGCTCATTCGCATGGTGCTTGGATCAGTCGGATCGAGATCTATAGGCTCATAGCCCGCCTTGTACGTTCGTCGCGTCACTTCGACGTTTCGAACTCCGAAGAAGCCGCCTTCCGTTTCGTTCGCCGGACGCCGGCTCCAGCTCGGAATGTGGTAGCGACCGTTCGCATCCGTGGGCACGACCTCCAGGTGAAAACACACCCGACTGCTCTGAACCGGTCCGCCGACGGCGCCCGACCATTCGACGATCACCAGCGCGCCAGGTATCGGTTTCCCGGTTTCCTTGTCGACAACGCGCCCGTCCATCGCACATCCGCTCACAACCAGCGTGCATCCGCCGCACAGCGCCACGAGTGCGCTTAGGAGCATGCGAACCAGCCGTTTCATCTCACATGCCATAGATGCGCCAAATACCATCGCGACCACGGGCGAAATCAATAAGGAATCCTTGTGGGCCGTTTTGCGTATCGCGGATCACGACGTACTCCGCACGATCCGGCGCATACCAATTCGGCTCGATCGGGCCGAGGCTGTCGATTGTCGCGGACAAATTCGCGCCTAGGGCCGTGAACACCGCCCCATATTTGTCTTGAAGGTCGCCAGTGATAGCCGACAACGCCGCGGCCACCTTGCCTGCGCGGAGGCGCTCGAGCATGCCCCCGTACACGGAGCGGACCAAGTTGTCCTGTTCTTGCAGCGTGCGCGCAACGATAACCCGAGTCGTACCCTGAATGACGGCATTGTTCGAGTCGAAAATGCTAACGCGGCTCGTGAACGTTCCCGCTGGGTAAGTTGCGGAGAGAGTGAACACGCCGTCGACGAATTGCGACGCATATGCTGTGTAGTCCGATACGCCGTCACCGTTGAAATCGAAGTCGACACGTTGAAAGGCGCTATGGGCTCTGTTCGTAATCTCGAAGGTCACGTCCAACGGAGCCAGTCCGTCGGTGGGCGTAGCGATGACCGCGAACGGCGCCGGGCCGCTGCTCGACACGTTGATTGAAGTTCCGGTCGACCCGCCATCCTGCCCGGCGACTGTGATCGTCACGCTGTTGGGTCCTGGCGCCAAAGGCACGCCATTGGCAAAGAAACGACCGCTGGCATCAACTTGCGCCAACACGCCATTCACCAACACGCCGGAATTAGGCGGCGCTTGAATAGTGCCGCTTATGACCACCGAGTCATCATCGACGGTGCTGCCGTCGAGGCCGGCGTCTGCTTGCACGATCGCCTGCGCCGCGACAGTGATCGAAACGGGAGCGCTTGCTGTGGTGGCGCCGTGATCGTCGGTCGCCACTGCCGTGATCGAATACGAACCGCCGGGGACACCGTCCCAGATAAACGTATACGGCGGAGCGTTCGAGCTGCCGATAACCGTACCACCTACGACAAAGTCCACACGCGCAACGGTGCCGTCACTATCCGATGCGATTGCGCTGACTTGAATTGTCGCTGGCGCGAAGTATTGACCGCCGGCGCTTGGTGCCTGTAACGAAACCACGGGCGATGCATTGGCGACGACGGTCACCGAAACGGGAGCGGACGTGACGACCGCGCCGCTGTTGTCCGTTGCCTTTGCCGTGAGAGAGTACGTGCCGGCAGGAACCGCGTTCCATGTCGATGTGTACGGCGAAGTCGTCGATGAACCGATCAGCATCGTGCCTGCATAAAAATCGACCTTGCTCACGCTTCCGTCCGTGTCGCTGGCGGTCGCAGCGAGCGCGAAGTTTGCTGGCGCCGTGGACGTCGTGCCCATCGTGGGCGCAGTCAGCTGAACTGACGGGGGTACGTTGGCCGCAATCGTGATGCGCGCTGGAATTGAAGACGCCAGCGCGTTGCGATCGTCCGTTACGACAGCGACGATCGCGACGTTTCCCGGCGCCAGATTCGATACGGTCGCGACGAAGGGTGGAGTCGTAACCCGTGCCAACAACGGTCCGCTTGAACTGGTGGTGCGAAACTCGACCGCTGTGATGCTCCCGTCACCATCGGTTGCGTTGGCCTGCATTAGGACAGGCGATCCGGCCGCAAAACGCGCACCATCGCGCGGCGCGACCAGTTCGACAGTCGGAAATTGATTTGCGGGGCGCACGGTGACGAGGGCCGGGCGCGAGGTTGATGTGAGGCCATGGTCGTCGGTCGCGCGCGCCGTAATCGTGTGCGTTCCAGCATCTGCGCCGATCACAGTCACACTCCAGGGTGCATTCAATGACGTGCCAACGAGGATGCCGTTGTCGTAGAACTCGACGCGCGCAACCTTGCCCGTGGCACTCATCGCGTCCGCGCTAAGGAGCAGATTGATGGGTGCTCCGTCGATAAACGAACATGCGACGGGCGTGCTGATTACGACCAGCGGCGGTTGCCCGATAACGAAGTCCACCGACCCTGAGACGCCAATCCCCCCTTTGTCGTCGGTCGCGCGGGCCGTGACCGAATGACGTCCGGCACTCGCCGTCGTCCAGGTGACCGCGAACGGCGGCGTCGTAGCCGTTCCGATGAGCGTTCCCCGGTCGAAGAAATCGACGCGGACAATCACGCCGTCCGCATCAGTCGCCGCCGCCGATAATGCGACCGCTGTGCCGGGTTCGAAGAACATGGCGTGGCCAGGCGACGTGACTGTGACGGCAGGTGCCTGGTTGGCAATCACGACGATCGAGGCCGGCGTCGATGTCGCGCTTCCATTCCGATTGTCGTAGGCCTTCGCAGTGACCGAGTAGGTTCCTACGGGAACCGATTGCCACGCTAGTTGATAAGGCGCGGCCGTCGCGGTGCCCAGCAACGTCGTTCCACCGCGATAGAACTCGACCTTGCTGATGGTGCCATCGGGATCCGTCGCGGAAGCCTTCAGGGCGATCGTCGAACCCGCCGTAAACATCGACCCGGTGACGGGCGATGTCAGCGACACAGTGGGTGCCTTGTTGGCTGCCTTGAAAGCGAGCGGCACTTGTTCGCCGCGTTTGTCCGGCCGGTCCTCGGCCTGTGGCCGCGCGTCTGAGTGTGCCGCCGGCTCGAGCACGGTGATCGTGGCTGTCGCCTTGGCCGTGTTGCCGTATGGATCGATCGCTCGCATCGTGACGCGATTCGGG
>JAICVH010000687.1 GCA_025935435.1 Burkholderiales bacterium | reverse complement strand
GAGGAGCAGCGCTTCGGCGAAACGCTCGAGAACGGCATGCGGATGCTCGAGCAGGCGCTTCGCGGCGGCGAGCGTGTGCTCGATGGGCAAACGGCATTCACGCTGTACGACACGTTCGGTTTTCCACTCGACCTCACCGCGGATATCGCGCGCGAGCGGGGCGTCACCGTCGACGAAGCCGGCTTCGAGCGCGCAATGGACGCGCAGCGGGAGCGTGCGCGCGCCGCTTCGCAGTTCAAGGCGGGCGAGGTGCTGCCTTATGCCGGTCCCAAAACAGCGTTTCGCGGCTACGAGTCGCTATCCGAGGAAGCGCATGTCGTCGCGCTCTACAAGGACGGCGCGCGCGTGCGTTCGCTGTCTACGGGCGAGCGCGGCGTCGTCGTGCTCGACCGCACACCGTTCTATGCGGAATCCGGCGGTCAGGTAGGCGATCGCGGCGAACTGTCGAAGGGCGGTGCGTGCTTGACGCTGTTCGCCGTTGAAGATACGCAGAAGATCCAGCCCGACGTCATCGGCCACTTCGGCGAAGTGAAGACCGGTGAGTTGCGCGAAGACATGAACGTCGCCGCGACCGTCGACCAGGAGGCGCGCGCACGCACGATGCGCAACCATTCGGCGACGCACCTGATGCACAAGGCGTTGCGCGAAGTGCTCGGCGAGCACGTGCAACAGAAGGGTTCGCTGGTCGACCCCGACAAGACTCGCTTCGATTTCGCACATGCGGCACCGCTGACAGCCGACGAGATCCGGCGCGTCGAGGCGATCGTCAACGCCGAGATTCTCGACAACGAAGGCGTTGCCGCGCGCACGATGCCGATCGCCGAGGCGCAGAAGACCGGCGCGATGATGTTGTTCGGCGAGAAGTACGGCGACGAAGTGCGCGTGCTCGACATCGGTAGCTCGCGCGAGCTTTGCGGTGGAACGCACGTCACGCGCACGGGGGATATCGGCCTCTTCAAGATCGTCGGTGAAAGCGGCATTGCCGCGGGCGTGCGGCGCATCGAAGCGGTGACCGGCAAGGGTGCGCTTGCGTACGTGCAGGAACAGGAAGCGCAGCTCGAAGGCGCGGCGCGCCTGCTGAAGGCACCGATTGCCGAACTCGAAACCCGCATCGCGCAGTTGCAGGAGAGCGCGCGTGCCGCCGAGCGGGAACTGGCGCGTCTGAAGGCGAAGGCCGCGTCGAGCGCCGGCGATGACCTGGCCAGCAAGGCGGTCGACGTCAAAGGCGCGAAGATCGTCACGGCCACGCTCGACGGCAGCGACGTCAAGACGTTGCGCGAGACGATGGACAAGCTGAAGGACAAGCTGCGCAGTGCGGCGATTGTTCTTGCGAGCGTGAACGGCGACCGGGTCACGCTGATCGCGGGCGTGACCAATGACCTGACGACGCGCGTCAAGGCCGGCGAACTTGTCAACCATGTCGCGCAACAGGTCGGCGGCAAAGGCGGCGGCCGCGCCGACATGGCGCAAGCGGGCGGCACCAACGCCGCCGCGCTCCCGCAGGCGCTGCAGTCGGTCGAGCGCTGGGTCGGCGAACGGCTGTGACCCGAGCTTCGTTTCCACCATGAGTTCCCCAATCGCGGCGACAGCCGCAAGCGTGGGGGGACCACAAGTCGCCAGCGACAACAACGCCGGCATCTGCCTGGAAGCGTGGCGCGCGCTCGAGCGCGCGAACGTGGGCCATGCGCCCGCATATGGCGCGGACGACTGGACAGTGGCGGCCGGCGCAGCCATCGAGCGCGTGTTCGAAACGGCGTGCGACGTTTTCTTCGTCTTCAACGGCACGGCGGCCAATTCGCTTGCACTCGCGGCGATGTGCCGCAACACCGACGCGATCGTCTGT
>JAICVH010000292.1 GCA_025935435.1 Burkholderiales bacterium | reverse complement strand
GTCGCCTGAAGCTCCTCGTTGCTCGCCTTCAGTTCCTCGTTCTGCACTTCGTATTGCTCGATCGCCGCGCTCAACTGCAACTCCATCGCGCGCAGGCGATCCTCGAGTACGATGGTCTCGCTCGATGACGCGACGATCGGCTCGTTGGTGACCTTGGCGAGGATCTCGCCGTCGGCAGCCGATTCGTCGAAAATCACCAGGGCGAACGTTCGCGCCGAAGCCCGCTCGCGGACCGGATGCACTTTGACGTTCAGCGGGTACGACTGCTGATTGCGATGCAACACGAGGCCGATATGCTCGGACGTTCGCATCGTCTGCATCGCCTGATCGAGCGTAGCCTTGAGCGCGAAGCGCACTTCTTCTGGCATCGCTCGCAGCAGATTCAACGACGCATCGCCGGGTCCTAGCTTTAGGAAAAGCCCTGCCCGGTCGGACAGGTGAATGATGTCGTAGCGATCGTCGACGACGATCGAAGGCGGCGCATAGTGTTCCAGCAACCGTTGATGCAGCTCGGCGAAGGACACCATCCGGCGCCCACTGGGGTCGCCGGCCGAGCGATGCGGCTGTGTCGTCGGGAAAGACGAGAGCGTCAGGCCAATCCGCCCGCGAGGCTGCTGGGCGAAAATGCGGCACGCTTTGTCCAGCACGACGAACCCATCGTGACCGTCTTCGATCGTCTCCGACATGCCGAGGAACAGGTAGCCATCCGCCTTCAGCGAAAAGTGCAGCAGGTTGATCACTTTCGACTGCACCTGCCGGTTCAGGTAGATGAGCAGGTTCCGACACGACACGAGGTTCAGGTGTGAGAACGGCGGGTCCTGGATGACGTTGTGCACGGCGAACACGATCATCTCGCGAAGCTGCTTGTGCACGCGATAGCTGCCCTGGTCGCGCATGAAGAATCGCCCGAGCCGCTCGTGCGTCATGTGCTCGGCGATCGATTCCGGGTAAACCCCGGCGCGCGCGAACGCGAGCGCTTCTTCGTCGATATCCGTCGCAAAGATGTTTACCTTCGGCGGACTGGTCATCGTCTGCAGCCGCTCCTGCAAGAGCATCGCCAGCGTATACACCTCCTCGCCAGTCGCGCAGCCGACGACCCAGACGCGAATCGTCCCGCCATTCTGGCCATTCAGCAGTTGCGGAATGACCCGCTGCTCGACCATCTGCCATGCCGCGGGATCGCGGAAGAACCACGTGACGCTGATCAGCAGATCGCGCAGCAGCGCCTGCGCCTCGTTTTCGTCCTCGACGATGAAGTCGCGGTACTGGCGCAGGTTCTTCAGCTGATTGACCTGCAGCCGGCGCTCGATCCGGCGCAGCAGCGTGGCCCGCTTGTATTGCGAGAAATCGTGCCGGGTTCGTGTGTGCAGCGTGGCGAGGATCTCGTGAATCGCAGCGTCGGCTTCGGCCGCTTCGTCTTCGGGGGTAGACCGATCGGGCGGCGTCGGCAACCAGATGCCCTTGGCGTTGCGCCATACCGACTCGATCTTGTCGGCCATTTCGCGCGCGGGCAGGACGAAGTCGATGACGCCGCTCGCTATCGCATTACGCGGCATCGAGTCGTACTCGGCTTCCTCCGGTGTCTGCGCCATCGTGATGCCGCCGGAGGCCTTGATGGCGCGTACGCCGAGCGTGCCGTCGAAGCCGGTGCCGGACAGCACGATCCCGACCGAGCGCTGCTTGTGTGCGTTGGCGAGCGTTTCCAGGAATACGTCGATCGTCATCCGCGCGCCGCGGCGCTCGAGGGCTTCGGCCGGCTCGAGCCTCCCGGCGTCCATCCGCAGCTGGGAATTGGGCGAGATCACATAAACGTGGTCGGGCTGTATGTCGATCGCCTCGGTCACGGGCCGTACGGGCATCGTCGTCGCCTGCTGCAACAGATGGGGCAGCCGGGATTCGTGCTCGGGCGACAGGTGAACGATGACAACAAACGCCATGCCGATGTGTTCCGGCACGTGCTCGAACAACTCGGTGAGCGCTTTCAGACCGCCGGCAGAAGCCCCGATGCCGACGACCATGAAGTCGTGATCAGGGGTGTCGGGCGGAACCATGGACGCGTCTTGGTGGAAGGAACGGACCACGGTCAACGTGCGGGTCGCGTCTTGCGACCGCTGTGCATGCACGCGGGCGATGTCCTGGTCAGTTTACACCCGCCGTTCGCGCATGACCGTCCCGCAGCGCGTCGTCGCCGGTTACTCGTTCACGGCGTGGTCCGCGACAGAGACCGTCGTCTCCTTGAGCAATCCGCGAAGTGTCGAAGCGTGCGAAGCGCTCGACTGCGCCATTTCCGCGTGAAAGGTTGCGGAGCGCTCGTTACCCCGGGAACGCGCGAGACTCTCCATGTGCCGGGCCAGGCGCTCGCTCTCTTCCAGCCGGCGCAAGCCCGCCCATAGCGCCGCCTCGACCTGGATCGTCTGCTCGGCGGCAAGTGAATGCAACGAATAGGCATGTCCGGTGTGGCAGCGATACCGCGGACCGCCGTCCTGCATCTCCCATAGCGAGCCGCCGCACTCCGGACAGGTCAGCGGCACACGCTTGCCGATTGTGTCCATCTTATCCATCGTCATGTCGTTGTTGACCGCCATGCTCACCTCTCGTGCCATGCTCGGCGAAGCAATCTCTTTCGCGTCCTCGACGACCTCCGCGGCGATGCGCACCAGCACCTCGGCCATGGCGCGCACCGGCAACTTGTAATCGATGGCCGTGACTTCCATCGCGTTGCGCGGCATGTCGGGGAATTCGGCATCGTCGGGATCCTGGACGACGGCCACGCCCCCACGATGCTTGATCGCCCACAGGCCGGCGGCACCATCGTCCAGCATGCCTGAGAGCACGACGCCGGTAACCCGCGGACCGAACGTCAACGCCGCCGATCGGAACAGGACGTCGATCGACGGCCGATGCCGATTTTCCCGCGCGCCATGCGCAACGACCATGCGGTCGCGCTTGAGCACGAGGTGCTGATCGGGACGGGCAACTGTCACCGTGCTCTTCCGGATGCGGGCACCGTCCGCGGCGACCGCGACGGGAAGCGCGCTCTTGCGATCGAGTACGTGATGCAGGATCGAGGGTGCTTCGGGTGCCAGGTGAACGACGACGAACACGGCAGCCGCATAGTCGGCCGGCAGCGCCGCGATCAGTTCGCGCAACGCGGAAATGCCTCCCGCGGACGCGCCGATGACCGTGATATCGCGATGCAGCACGCGCGGAATGGGCGGCTCCGGTAGCTTGGATTGTCCCGATGCGAAGGACGACCGGGCGCTGTACGACGCTGCAGCGGCGGTTACTGTAACGACCGCTGGTTCAGGGATTCGTTCGGGAACCCGTGTTGCGCTGCGGCGAAATCACGTCGACGGCATCGCTGATCACTGTGTCGACCCCCCAGGCGAGAAAGTCGGCGACGCTCGCCGGCTCGTTGACCGTCCACGTTGCAACGCGCATTCCCGCGGCGTGAAATTCGTCGACGCGCTCGCGCGTCAGCAGCGTGTGCTTGACGTCGAGCGCGATACAGCCGAGACGCATCACGCGCTCACGCCAATCGTCGGGCAACTGCTCGGTCAGATAGGCGCGCGGCAGCTCCGGCGCGACATCGCGCGCAGCGTCGAGCGCCGCTTCGGAGAACGATGACAGCAGCGGTTGCACGCCAGCGCCGGCCCATGACGCCTTCGCATCCAACGCTACCGCGGCACCGGTTTCGCGCTCGCGGCCCGGTGTCGGCTTGATCTCGAGATTCATGGTGACGTCGTTCGCGCGGCTCCACCGCGCGAGCGCAACAAGCGTCGGCAGCCCCTCGCCCGCGTACGGCGGCGAATGCCAGCTGCCTGCGTCCAGTTGGGCAAGTTCGCGCCACGTGAGCGCGTCGGCGCGACCGGACGCGTTCGTCGTGCGCTCGAGCGTCGCGTCGTGCAACAGAAAAGCGACGCCGTCCGCCGACAGCTTGACGTCGGTCTCGGCCATCCGATAGCCGTGCGCGTAACCGAGGCGAAACGCAGCGAGCGTATTCTCGGGCGCGAGTTTACCCGCGCCACGGTGCGCGCAGAGCTTCGGATACGGCCACGGCGGAAGACCGCACATTCGCGCTGATCGCTCAGGAAAGTCGACGGCCGCTCGTCGCGTCGAACGCGAAGACGCGCGCCGGGTCCGCCGCCGCGCAGAACGTCGAACCGACGGTGGGCGATGTCCCGTGCGGCACGCGGGCAACGATCGCGTTGCCGCCATAGCCGATGTGAACGAGCGCGTCG
>JAICVH010000016.1 GCA_025935435.1 Burkholderiales bacterium | reverse complement strand
CTGCGCGTAGTTCTGGATCAGGTGCGAGCCCGGGAGCATCGGCATCGGTGACTGCAGCACCTCGTCGGCTGCGAGCGTCGACGCGACGAACGTGATGTAGATCGGTAGCGCGACGATGGCGATGCCGATCGCGAGCACGATATGCGAGACGATCGAGAGCGCCGGACGATTTTCGATCATCCCCTCGCGTTGACGCTCGCCACGACGCCACGCGGGTACGAGATTCATCCGCACGAGGAACGGCAACCGGCGAACCGTGGGCGCGACGACTTTCAATATTGCACCCTGCGCTCGACGTAACGGAACTGGATCACCGTCAGCAGGATGAGAATCCCCATCAGGATCACCGACTGCGCGGCCGATCCGCCGAGATCGAGGCCCTTGAAGCCATCGGCGTAGATCTTGTAGACCAGCACTTCGGTCGCCTTCGACGGCCCGCCCGACGTCGACGCGTCGATGATCGCGAACGTCTCGATGAACGCGTAGATGATGTTGACGACGAGCAGGAAGAACGTCGTCGGTGACAGCAGCGGGAAGACGATCGTCACGAAACGCTTGACCGGACCCGCACCGTCGATCGCCGCCGCTTCGAGCAGTGACTTCGGAATGGACTGCAGGCCCGCCAGGAAGAACAGAAAGTTATAGCTGATCTGCTTCCACACCGCCGCGATGACCACCATGATCAGCGCGTGCGTGCCGTTCAACAGCGGGTCCCAATCGAGACCGGCCGACTGCAGCCAGTGCGCGACGATGCCGAGCGTCGGGTTGAACAGGAACAGCCACAACACCGCGGCGATCGCCGGCGCGACCGCATACGGAACGATCAGCAGTGTCTTGTAGAGCGTGGCGGCGCGAATGACGCGATCGGCGAACGCAGCAAGCACCAGCGACAGTGTGAGCCCGATGCCGGCGACGAGCACCGAGAAGATCGCCGTGACCTTGAACGACGCCAGATAATTCTCGTCGTGGAACAGCGTCGTGAAGTTCTCGAACCAGACGAACTCGGTGCGCGACCCGAACGCATCCTGCACGAGCAACGATTGATAGAGCGCCTGGCCGGCCGGCCAGAAGAAGAACACCAGCGTGATCGCGAGCTGCGGCAGGATCAGCGCATACGGCAGCCACGGTGAGACGAAGCGCGCGCGCTTTTCCGTGGCCATGATCAGTGAGCGCGGAGGCGCTCGACGCTCTCGCCGATGATCACATCGATCGGTCCTGCCACCGCTCGGGTCGCGGTCACGGCGGCCGGATACGGCACCGGCGAATCGCCGGCCGCGGCTCGCGCGGCCGGCTCGCTGTTAGCCACGGAGGCGCTTACTGGTCCTTCGTCGTGCGCGCGAAGCGCGTGATCAGCTCGTTGCCGCGCTTGACCGCGTCGTCGAGCGCTTCCTTCGGCGCCTTCTTGCCCGCCCACACCGCTTCGAGCTCCTCGTCGATGACGTCACGGATTTGCACGAAGTTGCCGAGCCGGATGCCGCGCGAGTTGTTGGTCGTCTTGACGATCATCTGCTGGACCGACACGTCGGTGCCGGGATTCTTCTCGTAGAACCCCGACTTCTTCGTCATTTCATACGCGGCCATCGTGATCGGCAGGTAGCCGGTCGCCTCGTGCCACTCTTCCTGCATCTTGGGCTCCGAGAGGAACGTCAGGAATTTCGCCACGCCCTTGTATTCGTCGGGCTTCTTGCCCGCCATCACCCACAGGCTCGCGCCACCGATGATCGTGTTCTGCGGCGCGTTCGGAACGTCGGCGTAGTACGGCAGCGGCGATACGGCGAACTTGAACTTGGCGTTCTGCTTGACCGTGCCGTAGGCGGCCGACGATGTCGTCATCATTGCGCACTCGCCGCTGAAGAACTTCGCCTCCGGCTCGTTCTTGCGGCCCGCGTAGATGAAGTAACCCTTCTTGAGCCAGTCCTGCATGTTGGTGATATGCCGCGTCTGGACCGGGCCATTGAAGAGCAGCTTGGGATCGTTGCCGGCGAAGCCGTTTTGCTCGCTCGCGAACGGCACGTTGTGCCACGCACTGAAGCTTTCGAGCTGCGTCCACGATTGCCAGCCCGTTGTGAATGGGCATGCGACGCCCGCGGCCTTGAGCTTCGCCATGTCGGCAACGACGGCCTGCCACGTGAGCGGTGGCTGGTTGGGATCGATTCCCGCCTTCTCGAAAGCGTCCTTGTTGTACCAGAACACCGTCGTCGAGCTGTTGAACGGGAACGACAACATCTGTCCCTTGGTGTTCGTGTAATAGCCGGCGACGGCGGGGACGTAGCTCTTCGGATCGAATTTTTCGCCGGCCTGAGCCATCACTTCGAACACCGGCTTGATAGCACCCTTCGCGTTCATCATCGTCGCGGTGCCGACTTCGAACACCTGGAGGATGTGCGGTGCATTGCCGGCGCGGAAGGCGGCGATCGCGGCGGCCATCGCTTCCGGATAACTGCCCTTGTAGACCGCGTTGACCTTGTAGTCGCTCTGACTGTCGTTGAAGCGCTTGGCGAACGCGTTGACGCGGTCGTTGTTCGCGCCGGTCATCGCGTGCCACCACTGGATTTCGACGACCGCATGCGCGGCCGTGGCGGCGCCGGCCAGCGCGAACGCGGCGGCGATGGAAGCGAGACGCTTGATGCGATAACCCATGACTCCTCCGGACTTGGACGAAGCGGCTTAAAGGCGCCGCTGTTCGGGGAGCGATTCTAGCGGGAAATCCGCATCTCCGGGGTCGCGGGTCTCAGTCGGCGTGCCCGGCCGCCGGAGCGCCGACCGGGGCCACGGCCGGTTGCTCGCGATGGACGGCGCGACCGGCGAGCAGCGTATAGGCGGTCGGCACGACGAACAGCGTCAGCAGCGTGCCGAAGCTCATGCCGCCAACGATCACCCAGCCGATCTGCGTCCGCGATTCGGCGCCGGCGCCGTGCGCGAGCGCGAGCGGGAGTGCGCCGAGCACCATCGCGCCGGTCGTCATCAGGATCGGGCGCAGGCGAAGCGTCGCGGCATCGACCACCGCGTCCATCAGCGCCTCGCCCTTTGCCCGCAACTGATTGGAGAACTCGACGATCAGGATGCCGTGCTTGGTGATGAGCCCGACGAGCGTGACCAGTCCCACCTGGCTGTAGATGTTGAGCGTGCCGCCGGTCAGCCATAGCACGAACAGCGCGCCGGTCATCGACAAGGGCACCGACAGCATGATGACGAACGGGTGTACGAAACTCTCGAACTGCGCGGACAGTACGAGGTAGATGAACGCCAGCGCGAGCACGAACGTGAAATAGATTTCCTTGCCCGACTTGCGGAACTCGCGCGATTGTCCGTCCAGATCGGTTTGCGCCGTCACCGGCAGCACGGCCTTGGCCGCGCGATCCATCGCGTTCAGCGCCTCGTCGACCGCATAGCCAGGCGCCAGCGTCGCCGTCACCTTGACCGCGCGCAGCCGGTTGAAGTGATTGAGCGACTGCGGCGCAACGCCCTCCTTGATGTCGACCAGGTTCGAGAGCTGAACCATGCTGTTGTCGCGCGCCCGCACGTAGCTGTCGCTGATATCCGCGGGTGTCGAACGGTCGAGCGGCGCGACCTGCACGATGACGTCGTACTGCTCGCCCTCCCGCTTGAAGCGCGTCACCTGGCGCCCGCCGAGCATCGTCTCCAGCGTGCGACCGACCGTGTCGACCGGCACGCCGATATCGGAGAGCTTGTCGCGGTTGATTCGCACGCGTACTTCGGGCGTGTTGAGCCGCAGGTCGACCTGCAGGTTCTGGACGCCCGGATACTTGCGCGCCTCGTCGACGAAGCGATCGACGAGCCGCTGCAGATCCGGATACGGAATCTGCGACATGATGATGTATTCGACCGGTGTCGATCGGAACGGCTGCCCGAGCGACGGCGGATTGACCGGGAAGGCGATCGCACCCGGAATCGCATTGAACTTCGGTCGCAACTCGTCGGCAATCTGCTGCTGCTTGCGCGTGCGCTCCTCCCAGGGCTTCAAACGCAACACGGCGACGCCGTCGACGACCGTCGGGAACCCCGAGATCGCCGTCCACGCGGCGGTTTCGGGCACCTGCGCGTAGAACTGCTCGATCGGCTTGATCTGGTCAGCCGTGTATTGCGGCGTCGAGCCCTGCGCGGCGGTGACGAGCCCCAAAATGACGCCGCGATCCTCCAGCGGCGACAGCTCCGCCTTCAGCATCGTGAACAACAATCCGCCTGCTCCGAGCACCGCGACCCACGCGACCACGACGACCCACCGCGCGTGCAGCACGAACGTCAGCGCACGGCGGTAGCCGCGGGTCAGCGCGGTGAGCCACGATTCGACCAGGTTGAACAGCCACGAATGCTTCTCCTGGTGCCGCAGCAGCAGCGAGCACATCATCGGCGACAGCGTCAGCGCGATGAAGCCCGACACCAGCACGGCGCCCGCCAGTGTCAGCGCGAACTCGATGAACAGCCTGCCGGTACGGCCCGTCGCGAACGCAAGCGGCGCGAACACCGACGTCAGCGTGAGCGTCATTGCGACGATCGCAAAGCCGATTTCGCGCGAGCCGACGATCGCTGCCTGCTTGCGAGGCATCCCGTCCTCGATGTGCCGGAAGATGTTTTCCAGCATCACGATCGCATCGTCGACGACGAGGCCGATCGCGAGCACCATCGACAGCAGCGTCAGCGTGTTGATCGTGAAGCCGAAGACATACATGATTCCGAACGCACCGACCAGCGACACGGGAATCGTGACGATCGGAATGATCGTCGCGCGCAGGCTTCGCAGGAAGAAGAAGATCACGAGGATCACGAGCACGATCGCCTCGGTGATCGTGCTGAACACCGAACTGATCGACCGGTCGATGAAGACCGACGTGTCGTAGGCGACGATCAGCTTCATGCCGGTCGGAAGGCCCTCGTTGATCTTCTGGACTTCCTCGCGCACGGCCTTCGACAGCTCGAGCGGATTGGCGACCGCCTGCTTGATGACGCCGATGTTGAGTGACGGCTTGCCGTTGAAGCGCGACACGGTCCGCTCGTCGACCGGTCCGATCTCGGCATTGCCGATGTCCCGGATGCGCACCGGGTAGCTGCCGACATTCGCGACGATGATGTTGCTGAACTGCTCCGGCGTGCGGACGTCCGTTTCGGCAACCACGGTGAACTCGCGTGCCGACGACTCTATGCGGCCCGCCGGAATCTCCGCGTTCTGGCGACGGATCGCGTCCTCGACGTCCTGCACGGTCAGCTTGTAGCCGGCGAGACGCGTACGGTCGATGTTGATGCGCATCGACACCTGTCGCTCGCCGAAGATGCGCACGTCGGCAGCACCGGGCAGCACCGACAGCCGCGGCTGGACGTACCGCTTCACGTAGTCGGAAGCCTCGAGCGCCGACAGCGAGCCCGCCTCCACCGCGATGGAAATGATCGGCTGCGAATCGGACTCGACCTTGGCGATGATCGGCTCGTCGATCGTCTCCGGCAGCTTGCCCCGCGCACGCGAGACCTTGTCCCGAACGTCGGCGGCGGCCGAGTCCGGATCGCGCTTCAGCGTGAAGCGCACGTTGATCCGGCTCCGCTCGGAGCGGCTCTGCGACGTCATCAGCTCGACGCCTTCGATGCCCGCCAGCGAGTCCTCGAGCGGTTTCGTCACCTGCGACTCGACGACTTCCGCCGACGCGCCGCGGTAATCGGTGTTGACGCTGACGACCGGCTCGTCGATGCGCGGGTACTCGCGCACCGACAACCGCGTGTACGAGATCAGGCCGATCAGCAGGATGATCAGCGACAGCACCGTGGCGAACACGGGCCGCTTGATGCAGATCTCGGGCAGTTGCATGGGTCAGTGCGCGATGATCGACCGGCAGGCGACGTTCAGGACTTCGCGAGCGGCAGCGACGACGTGTCCGCCTTGTCGCGCGGCGCGGGCGCCGCTGCCGATGCCGGGCCGTTCGCGGCGAGCACCGTGACGGCCATGCCGTCGCGCAGCTTGAGCTGGCCGGCGGTCACGACGACGTCGTTGGGGCCGAGCCCTTTGACGATCTCGACCTTGCCGTCGCGGCGCTGGCCGATCTCGACCTTGACGCGTGCGACCTTGCCGTCGACGACGCGAAACACGTATTGCTCGTCGCCCTGCGGCACGATCGCCTGCTCCGGAATGACGAGCGCTTCCTTTTCGTCGCGCGTGATGAGCTTCACGCGCGCGAACATTCCCGGACGCAGCGACGTATCGGAATTGCGGACGATCGCGCGAATGACGACGGCGCGGCCCGCCGCGTCGACGAGCGGATTCACCGCCATCACCTTGCCTTCGAACGTCTTGCCGGGGAGCGCATCGAGGCTGACGGTCAGCGTCTGCCCGACCTGGATCTGCTGCATGTAGATCTCGGGCACGCGGAAATCGACCTTCAGCGGATCGATCGATTCCAGATTGACGACGTCCGCGCCTTCCTTGACGTAATCGCCAACCGACACGACACGCAGTCCGATCACACCGGAAAACGGCGCCTTGATCTCGGTCTTCGCGAGGCGGGCCTCCACGAGCGCGACCGCGGCTTCCGCGACCCGGAGATTGTTCTCGGCTTCGTCCTTCGCCTGGCCCGAGATGAAATTGCGCTGCGACAACTCGACGGCGCGGTCGTACTTGCTCTTGGCGAGCTTCAGGTTGGCGCGCGCCTGCTGAACTTCCGCCTGGTTGATCGCCGGATCGAGGCGGACGAGCGTCATGCCCTTGCCGACGTGTTGACCTTCCTTGAACAGGATGTTGCTGATCCGCCCGGCGACCTCGGGTCGCACCGTCACCGACTCGTCGGAGCGAAGACTGCCGACCGCCGTGATCGTCTGCGGTAACGACTGCAACCCCACCTTCGCGGCCTCCACCGTCACTGCGCCGGCAGCCGCTGGCGCGGCACTTTTGGCTGGCGCGACGGCCGCATCGGCCGTTTGGTTGGCGGGCGGCCGCTGTGTGCCGAACCAGTAGCCGGCCCCTGCAGCCACGCCGATTGCAAGCGCGGCCGATATGACTAACGCTGATCGATTCATGCCTAGAAGATTCTCGCGCCGCGCGAGCGTTCCCTGCGGCGCCACGGGAATCTGCAATTATGCGCTGCGCACGCCTGCCCGGCAAACCCGCCCGTCGAAGCGATGAGCATCCATTAAAGGCTTTTCATCTGCAGCTGGCGGCCGATCGGCGCGTTTTGCCATGTTGAAACGAGATGTTTCAGAGACGAGCCGGCCGCCGGATTTCTGCACGCGAAGTGTGTGAAAACGGTTGGCGCATCAGGCGCACGCGCTCTCGTTTCAGCGCGCGCCCACGCAGCGTCCGCGCGGGCGGTGCCGAGCCATTCACTCCGATCTTGCGACGCGTCCGATCAAGGGTCGCATCTTGTATTAACGCGATCGCGCGACGCCTGCGATCGATAGCCGCATCGCTGTCGGACGCGTCCTACGCTGACCGAACTTCGCGTGTTCGTACGCGGTCATCACGATGTGCATTCCGCCTCGTCACCGTCTCGTGTCGATGCGGGCCTTCGTTATCGGTTTGGAGGATCGTTTCATGAACAAGCATCTGCAACGACAGGGACTCGTCACCGCGGCGGCGATCGCATGCATCGCCGCGCTGCCGGCACAAGCAGACACATTCACGCAATGGGCGCCGGTGGTGCGCACGACGCCGGTCTACGTGCACGTCAGCGACCCGCGGCGCGAATGCTGGACCGAGCGTGTGACGACCGAGGAGTATTTCGATCGCAACGGCGTGCCGCTCGGAGCAATTGCGGGCGGCATCACCGGCGGCGTGATCGGCAATCAGATCGGTAGCGGACACGGACGAGACATCGCCACGATCGGCGGCGCCGTCGCGGGTGCCGCGCTCGGAAACAGCCTCGATCGCGAGCGCGCCGGGATTACCGTGGGGCCGGTGGTGCGTGATATCGAGCATTGCCGCAGCGTCGACAGCGGACGCAACGTCCTCGATGGTTACGACGTCACCTACCGCTACCAGAATCGCGACGTGACGACGCGACTTCCGTACGACCCCGGCGATCGAGTGCAGGTCCGCGTCGACGTGCAAGTCGCGCCGCGCTGAAGCGGCTGGTGACGGCGTTGTGCTAGCGCTCCGGTCGCGGCTGCGGAAGCGGAAAGCTCGACCGGGCTTCCTCCGCGATCACTTCAATGCCGCGCAAGCGCGATCGCGAGCGTGAGCCAGCCCGCAATGAACGCAGCGCCGCCGAACGGCGTGACGATGCCCAGTTTCGGCGGCGCACCGAGCGCAAGCGCGTATAGGCTCCCCGAGAACAATGCGACACCGATGATGAGAAGTCCGGCAGACCAGCCAAGGGCGCGCGCATCCGGCATCCGAAGCATCAGCATGCCGGTCGCGAGGAGCCCGAGGGCATGCCACGCGTGGTAATTGACGGCCGTTTGCCACACGGCCAAGGCGTCGGCGCCGAGGCGTGCTTTCAACGCATGCGCACCGAACGCCCCGCAAGCCACAGCGACCGCCATCAATACGGCCGCGATGGAGAGCACGAGGCGGGGTGTCATTTTCGACTACACTGGCAGCGCGCAAGGCTCGGGGTTCGCAAGGTCCCGATTCGGTCGCACGGCGCTCGATTCGGTCGCCAGCACCCACGACTCACACCCGACGCCCACGATTGTTCAAATGAGGATAGCACCATGACGATCGAACGCCGTAACGTCGGCAAGCGCCTGTCCGATCTCGTCATCTATGCACCGCCGCCAAGCGGTCGCCTCGTGTATCTCGCGGGGCAGGTCGCCGAAGATCCAAAGGCCGACATCGACGGACAGACGCGTTCGGTTCTGAAGCAGGTCGATCGGCTGCTCGAAGAAGCCGGAACGGACAAAACGCGCATTTTGTCGGCGACGATTTATCTGGCCGACATCAACGATTACGCCCGGATGAACGCCGTGTGGGACGCGTGGGTGCCGCAAGGTGAGACGCCGGCACGCGCAACGGTCGAGGCGAAGCTCGCCAATCCGGCGTACCGCGTCGAGATCCAGATCGTCGCGGCGGCCGGATGATGCGGCGTTCACCCGCCGCTGATCGCTGACACCGATTTCGCGCCTCATGCCCCCATCCACCGCTACGCAGGCGATCGTCGCCGAAACAACGCAGCGCGACGCCGTTGTCACGACCGATGCCGCAACACTGCCGGTCGAACGATCGGATTTCGATCGCTGGATGGTGACGTGCTACGCGCCCGCGTCGTTCGTGCCCGTACGAGGTGAAGGTTCCCGGCTGTGGGACCAGGACGGACGCATGTACATCGACTTTGCGAGCGGCGTCGCAGTAACTGCGCTCGGTCACTGTCATCCGGCGCTCGTCAAGGCGATCGAAACGCAAGCACGCAGGCTGTGGCACGTGTCGAACTGGTTCACGAACGAACCGGCATTGAGACTCGCAAAGCGCCTGATCGATGCTACGTTTGCGGAACGCGTGTTCTTCTGCAATTCGGGTGCCGAAGCGAACGAAGCGGCGTTGAAACTCGCGCGCCGCTACGCGCATGATCGGTCCGGTCCGCAGCGTACGCGCGTCGTCTCGACGCTGAATGCATTCCACGGCCGCACGCTGTTCACCGTGACCGCCGGCGGCCAGGCGAAATACGCGACCGGATTCGGTCCGAATCCGAGCGGCTTCACGCATCTGCGCTACAACGACGTCGCCGCGCTGGAAGCGGAGTTCGCGGCGCACGGCCCTGAAATCTGCGCGGTGATTCTCGAGCCGATGCAGGGTGAAGGGGGCATGACGCCGGGGACACCGGAATACCTGCAGGCCGCGCGCCGGCTGTGCTCCGCGCACGGGGCGCTCTTGATCCTCGACGAGATCCAAAGCGGCATGGGGCGTACCGGCGCCCTCTTCTCGTACATGCAGAAGGGCATCGTTCCCGACATCCTGACGAGCGCGAAGGGCCTCGGCGGCGGCTTTCCGATCGGCGCGATGCTCACGACGACCGAAATTGCGAGCGCATTCACCGTCGGCGTCCACGGCACGACATACGGCGGCAACCCGCTCGCGTGCGCGGTCGCGGGCGCCGTGTTCGACATCGTCAACACCACCGAAGTGCTCGATGGCGTGAAGGCGCGCCACGCGTTGTTCATGGAAGGGCTGCGCGCCATCAACGCCCGGCGGCGCGTGTTTCGTGCGCTCCGCGGCGAAGGCGTATGGCTCGGTTGCGAACTCGAGGAACCGCTGCGTGGAAGGTCCGTGGACGTGATGAAGGCAGCGGGCGACGCGGGATTGATGGTGCTCGTCGCAGGGCCCGACGTCGTGCGCATCGCACCGTCGCTCGTCATTTCGCTCGACGAGATTCTCGAAGGACTTGCGCGGCTGGAAACGGCGCTCGATCGCGCCGTCGCTTAAAACGCTCGCCGCATGTTCTTCGTCCGGCCGATCGCGCGCGATGACCTGCCGGTCGTGCTTGCGTTGTCCGAACGCACCGGCACCGGTCTGACGACGCTGCCCGCCGACCGTGACCGACTGCTGCAGCGAATCGAGCGATCGCTGGCGTCGTTCGATGGCGCGGCCGACAACGCGACCGCGTGCTACATGTTCGTGCTGGTCGAACGCGGCACCGGAGCAGCCGAGCGCGTCGTCGGGATCAGCGCGATCGAGGCGGCGGTCGGCCTGCGCGAGCCCTGGTACAACTACCACGTCGGGACGCTGGTGCATGCTTCGCGCGCGCTCAACGTTTACACGGTGTCGCCGACGCTGTTCCTGTCGAATGACCATACCGGGCATACGGAGTTGTGCTCGCTGTTCCTCGATCAGCGCTACCGGATCGGCAAGAACGGTGCGCTGCTCGGTAAATGCCGGCTGATGTTCATCGCCGAGTTTGCGCAGCTGTTCGCGCCGAAGGTGATCGCAGAACTACGCGGTCGTCTGGAAGCCGACGGAACCAGCCCGTTCTGGGAAGGCCTCGGCCGGCATTTCTTCGCGATGGAGTACTCGACGGCGGATTACCTGACGGGCCTCGGCCAGAAGTCGTTCATCGCCGAGCTGATGCCGAAGCATCCGGTCTACGTGAACCTGCTGCCCGCGTCCGCGCGCGACGCGATCGGCAGCGTGCACGCAGACACGGCGCCCGCGCGAGCGATGCTCGAGCAGGAAGGATTCCGTTACGAGGGCTACGTCGACATCTTCGATGCGGGACCGACGGTTGAATGCGCGCGTGACAACATCGACGCGGTGCGGCGCTCGACGGTGATGCCGTGCACGCTCGGCGAACAAGACCCGGTGCCGGACAGCCTGACCGACGACGTGTTATGGCTCGTGTCCAATCGCCGGTTCGCGGAGTTTCGGGCGCTGGTCACCGCCGCGCCCGCGCGCGTCGACCGATTCCCGCTACTTCCGTACGCGGCGGAAGCGCTCGGCGTGGGTGAAGGCGACAGCGTACGCGCCGTACCACTCGCGCCTTCCGAGCGATGAGCGGCGCGGAACACGGCACCGATGCGTCGCCGGCGACGACGGCGCAGCACACCGCGGATACCCGCGTCACCAACTTCGATGGCATCCCGGGTCCGACGCATAACTACTCCGGACTCGCCCACGGGAACCTTGCGGCCGAACGCAACGCGCAACAGGACGCGAATCCGCGTGAGGCCGCGCTGCAGGGCCTCGCCAAGATGCGGGCGCTGGCGGCGCGCGGCTTTCCGCAGGCCATCTTGCCTCCGCAGGAGCGTCCTGACGTTGGCGCGCTGCGCGCGCTCGGCTTCGACGGTACCGACCATGACGTGATCGTCGCGGCGGGCCGGGATGCTCCGGAGTTGCTCGCCGCATGTTCGTCGGCAGCGTCGATGTGGGCCGCCAACGCCGCGACGATCAGCGCCTCTGCGGACTGTGCCGACGCACGCCTGCACATCACGCCCGCGAATCTGGCCACGCACTTCCACCGCTCGCTCGAAGCGGCAACGACGACGCGCGTGCTTCGCGCAATCTTCGCCGACGACGCGCGCTTTCGCGTGCACGACCCACTTCCGACTGCGCCGCAGTTCGGCGACGAGGGCGCAGCGAATCACACGCGCTTCGGCGCACCGAACGACGCGGGCGTCGAGTTCTTCGTGTACGGACGACGAGCGCTGGGCGCCGGCGCCGCGAGTCCGACGCGGTTTCCTGCGCGGCAGACGCGTGAGGCGAGCGAGGCGATCGCACGCCGGCACACGCTCGATCCGGCGCGCACGGTGTTCGCGCAGCAGCGGCCCGACGCGATCGACAGCGGCGTCTTTCACAACGACGTCATCGCGGTGGGCGAAGGTACGTTCCTGTTCTGCCACGAGCGCGCATTCGTCGAGCAGCCGCGCGTGCTCGACGCGCTTGCCGCCGCCGTGGGCCCTGCTTTCACGGCGGTCGTCATCCGCGACGACGAGCTGTCGATTGCAGACGCCGTCGGTACCTACCTCTTCAACAGCCAGTTGCTGCCGCTGCCGGGCGACCGCTTCCTGCTGGTCGCGCCCGAGGAGTGTCGCGTGCATCGCGCGACGGTGCAGATCCTCGACCGGCTCGTCGCGGAGGGTTCGCCGATCGCCGAAGTGCTGACCTTCAACCTGCGCCAGAGCATGCGCAACGGAGGCGGTCCGGCATGCCTGCGGCTGCGCGTTCCGTTGAGCTACGACGAGCGATCCGCGGTGCGCGCAAACGTGTTCCTGGATGCCGTCCTCGATGCGACGCTCGGCGCCTGGATAGAGCGCCATTATCGAGACCGGCTCGCGGCGACCGACCTGCGGGATCCGGCGCTTCTGGACGAATCGCGGCGTGCGCTCGATGAATTGACGCAGATTCTCGCCCTGCCGTCGATTTACCCGTTCCAGCTGGCCGGGGCGTAAGCTTTGGGGCGGGCGGCGCGGATTACGCGTGCTGCCGATGCTGTTTACATCGTATCGAAAGCTTCGAAGGAGCCGTGCAATGAAACGCTCGATGATCGGCCTGGTTTGCGGGGTCGCGCTCGCGGTCGCCGGATGCGAAACGCTGAACGGGCCGCAGGCCGTCGCGAATGCCGAAGCGCAGCGCGACGAATGCAAGGTGGTGGCCCTGACGAGTGGGACGCAGATCACGCGCGGTCAGGATCCGCGCGCGGTCGACCGGCAGGACATCCGTCAGGCCGAGGGATCGCTCGCGCTCGGCCACCTGCAGCTGAACGAACCGCGCGCGCTGCGCAACACGGTATCGCCGCACGACAGCACCGTCGCGCGGATGGCGCGCGCCTGCTGAAAGTAGGGTCAGACTCGACTTTTGTCCGACGCTGGGTCGCAGTTCGTTGTGTCGCAAAAGTCGAGTCTGACCCTACTTTCGGGGAAGGCGTGGATGCCGGCACCCCTTGGTCATTCGGCCGCGACTGCGGGCAGCCGTCGATGCCTGCGCACCGGCGACCATCGCATCGCCACCAGCGCCAGCACGATGCCGAGCGAGCCGACGACCCACAGCGTCTCGCGCAACCCGATGCCGGTCGCGAGCACACCGCCGACGAGCGAGCCGAGCGGTGCCGCAGCGACCGCCAGGAACCGCATCGTCGCCGTCATGCGACCGAGCAGCCGATCGGGCGTGATCGCCTGCCGCAGCGAAAGGTAGTTAATACCCCACAGCACGGCGCCGAAGTCGAACAGCAGCATGCCGACGCCGAGCGCGATCGTCGCAAAGGCGGGGGAACCGCGAATCAGGCCGAACGCCTGCCACCCGAACGCCGTCAGCAGCAGCCCGTAGACGATCAACGGGCCAACGCCGAAGCGTCGAGCGAGGCGTTCCGCAGCCGACGCTGCGATGACGCAGCCGACGCCACCTGCCATGTATGCGAGGCCGAGCGCGCCCGCCGAGAGCCCGAGTTCGCGCGTCGCGAACAGGATCAGCACGGCGATCTGCATGTGATGCAGGATCTGCCACGCGGCGGCCACCAGCGCCAGCGAACGGAGCGTCGCATTGTTCCAGACGAGCGCGAGACCTTCGCGGATCTCCGCGCCGACCGAACGCCGCGACGCGGCGACTGCGACGTCGTTCGGAACCTGCAAGCGACGCAACATCAACGCCGAGCCGAGGAACGACAGCGCATCGACGACGATCGCAAACGG